>NZ_CP067141.1 GCF_028553805.1 Paracoccus saliphilus
ATGCGGCAGAAGACTCGCATCGACAAGCTGGTGGGCGACCATGCACTCGCGCTGTCCGAGCGCCTGCAGGCGCATAGGGCACAGCTTTTTCCACCTGACGCAAGGCGTGAATTGCGCAAGTTCACCAGCGGCGAGGTGGCGGATCTGCTTGGCGTCAAGGACGCCTATCTGCGCAAACTGGACCTTGAAGGCCGTGGCCCCAGCCCCGAGACGCGGGCGGGCGGGCGGCGCTATTATACTCCTGCCGATATCCAGGAATTGCGCAAGCTATTGGAAAAAGGCGCAAAATCTACCGGCACCTACCTTCCCGGACGGCGTGGCGAGGATCACCTGCAGGTCATCACGGTGATTAATTTCAAGGGCGGATCGGGCAAGACCACCACCGCCGCCCACCTGGCGCAGAAGCTGGCGCTGGACGGGTATCGTGTGCTCGGCATCGATCTCGACCCGCAGGCCAGCCTGTCCGCCCTGCACGGGTTCCAGCCGGAATTCGACCTGCTGGATGGCGGCACGCTCTACGATGCGATTCGCTACGAGGATCCGGTGCCGTTGCGCAACGTGATCCAGCGGACCTATTTCACGAATCTCGACCTGATTCCCGGCAATCTCGACCTGATGGAGTTCGAGCACGAGACCCCGCGCGCCATCATCGAACGCGCGGGTAACATCTTTTTCACCAGGATCGGCGACAAGCTGGGCGAGGTCGAGGACGATTACGACGTCGTTGTCATCGACTGCCCGCCACAGCTTGGATTCCTGACCATGTCCGCCCTGTCCGCCGCCACGGCCATCCTTGTCACCGTGCATCCGCAGATGCTCGACGTCATGTCGATGTGCCAGTTCCTGCTGATGACCTCGAATCTTCTCGGCGTGGTCTCCGAGGCCGGGGGGGACATGACCTATGACTGGATGCGCTATGTCATCACCCGCTACGAGCCCGGGGACGGGCCACAGAACCAGATGGTCAGCTTCATGCGCTCGATGTTCGGCGAGCATGTGCTGAACCATCCGGTGCTGAAATCCACGGCGATCTCGGATGCCGGGATCACCAAGCAGACGCTGTACGAGATCGAGAAATCACAATTCACCCGCGCCACCTATGAGCGCGCGATGGAGAGCCTGAACGCCGTGAATGGCGAGATCGAAGGGCTGATACAGGCGGCATGGGGCCGCTGAAGGGGGAAAGATGGCACGCAAGGACCTGCTGAAGGGATTGATGTCCGAGGGCGCCTCGGCCGCCAAGGACGAATCCCCTGCCCCGCCCCGCTACAGCCGTGGCGCGATCGGCGCTGTCAGCCGCTCCATCGCCGATCTGAAATCCCGCGCGCTGATCGAGGTGCCGGCGGACATGATCGACGATGCCGGTATCAAGGACCGGCTGGATGACGACCCCGAGGGGATCGAGGCGCTGAAGCAATCCATGGCGGAATATGGCCAGCAAGTGCCGGTCCTGCTGCGTCACAGCCCCAATTACGAGGGCCGCTACGAGGTGGTGTTCGGCCGCCGCCGGGTCCGCGCGCTGCGTGAATTGCAGATGCCGGTCAAGGCGATGCTGCGGCAGCTGAACGACCGCGAGCTGATCGTCGCGCAGGGGCAGGAAAACAGCGCCCGCAAGGATCTCAGCTTCATCGAGAAGGCCAATTTCGCCGCCCAGATGACCCGGGTCGGCTATGAGCGCAAGATCATCTGCGACGCCCTGTCAATCGACAAGACGGTGATCTCGCGGATGCTGACCGTCACCGACGCCATCCCCGAAGAGGTGATCCGCGCCATCGGGGCCGCGCCGTCGGCGGGGCGCGACCGCTGGCTTGCGCTGGCCGAAAAGGCCAAGGGGCGCGATGCGGATGCGCTGATCGAGGCCGCAAAGGGCCCGGATTCCGATGCGCGTTTCGTGGCCGTGCTGGCATCATTGGCTGCGCCGAAACCGGCCTCGGCGGCACCGCGCGCCTTGCAGGGGCAGGATGGCGTCAGCTTGGGGAGCGCGCGGAAAACAAAGGGAAAAACTGTGATCGAACTATCCGGCGAGGGCCGCGCCTTTGCCGATTGGCTAGTCGATCACATGACAGAGCTTCACCGCGACTGGCAAAAAAAGGAAGGCCGGGCGGGAAGATGAGGCAAATGAAGCAGCAAGGAGGCACGACACGGTAGAACCAAAAGAAAAGCCCCCCAGGACATACATCCCGAAGGGCCGTTTCTCGATCTAGCACCTCGAAGATAACGGCAAAAGTTGACAGCTGTCAACAACGTCCTTGTGGGCGAATGGTGGTTTTTACCCCAGTGACATGAAAATGAGGCATATTTCGATGACGCCTTTCGGGCGGCAGCCGGTGACGGCTGGCCTGCTCGCAACCCAGGCATTGGCCGAGGCCCCTGCCCCGGACCACGCGCCCGACAAATGGGCCGTGCTGCGCGACCTGACCACGGCACGCGCCGCATACGGCATCAGCGACCGCGATCTCGCGGTTCTGGCGGCGCTTCTGTCCTTCCATCCCGGCAAGGAGCTGGCAGATGACGACAAGCTGATCGTCTTTCCCTCGAATGCCAGCCTGTCAGACCGCGCGCATGGAATGGCCGAAAGCACCCTGCGGCGGCATCTGGCGGCGCTGGTGCGTGCCGGGCTGCTGCTGCGCCGCGACAGTCCGAATGGGAAGCGCTATGCCACCCGCGATCTTTCCGGTTCGCTGGACCGGGTATTCGGCTTTGATCTGCGGCCCTTGCTGACCCGATCCGCCGAGATCGCCTCGGCCGCGCAAGAGGCCCGTCATGTCGAATTCACGAAGCGCAGGTTGCGCGAAAGCGCCGTGATCCGGCTGCGCGACGCGGGCAAGCTGATCCAATGGGGCCGCGAACAGATCGCGGCGAATTGGGACGCGCTCTCGGATGGCTGCGCCTTGCTGCAACGCGCGCTTCGTCGCAAGCTGGACACTGGAAAATTGCGCGAACTGGCCGAACGGGCCCAACAGCTTCTGGATCAGGTCAAGGCCGTGATCGCACCTGAAACAGAAGAAATGAGCGGCAGTGACAGCGAAACCGAGCGGCACCATCAGAGTTCAGATAAAGAGATCCATGAATCTGAACCATGCGAAGAAAAGCAGGACAGACAGTCCGATCATCTCGCGAAGGACCCGCCGATTCCGCTTGGCGTGTTGTTGAAGGCGGCGCCGGATATCCTTGACTATGCTCCGGACGGAATCCGGACCTGGCGGGACCTGGTGGGGGTTTCCAATTTCGTCTATCCGATGCTCGGGATCAGCCCGGATGCCTGGCGGCAGGCGCAGGACAACATGGGTCACGAAATCGCGGCCATGACGCTAGCCTGCATGTTGCAACGCGCCGATACGATCATGCGACCGGGTGGTTATCTTCGCTCGCTGACAGCAAAGGCGGTCACAAGCGGATTCTCTCCCGGACCGATGGTGATGGCCTTGCTGCGAGCCGAAAATCGTCAGGCCCTGTGACCGCCTTGATCCGCCAGTCCGGGCAGGGACCTCGTGTTGACAGCTGTCAACAATCGGGGTGGGTGAGCGATCGTGAAAATGGCATCTCGAAGCGTTGTCGGGCCCGAATACCGGCAAGCCATATCGAGGCGTTATCCAGGTTATCAATCAAGCGGCTCGGATGCTGAAGCGAAGGGCAGGGCGTGTTGACAGCTGTCAACTTTGCAGCGCGGGCTTTGGTGAGTATCCGTTCGGAAAGCACCCTTACAAGAGTGGAAAGCAGGGGCTGCACTCCAGCGAGGCACGGACATTCACGCTTCGGGACGCGGGAATCAGTAAAAATCATTATAATTCAATAATATCTCTGCGTATGATCATTGAAATCGGCGTGCATATCGCTCAAATCCCCATCGCTGCCAGCATTGGCCCCCCGAACAGCACCGCGACCCCGAGGATCAGGAACAGTGCGGTCCGCATGACTCGTCTTTCCCCGATCAGCCCATGCGAAATCAACCCGCAACCGATGCCGATCTGGACCGCCGCCAACAGCGCAGCCCCCGGAGTTCCGGCCAGTTCGATCAGCGCCGGATGCGCGATCATCGCCAGCGGGATCAGGTAAAGGCCAACCCCCAGCGCCATGGCCGTCAGCGCGACCTTGATCCAGTTCTCGCCGATCATGCCCGCCGCGATGAAGACCGCGCCGCAGACCGGCGGCGTGATGGTCGACAGCAGCGCGAACCAGAAGACGAACAGATGCGCCTGAAGCGGTGTCAGGCCAAGCTGGGTCAGGGCAGGGCCCGCGACGGACACGCAGATGACATAGGCGGCGGTGGTCGGCACCTCCATCCCCAGCACCAGGCAGGCAAGTGCCGTCAGCAGCAGCGACGGCCACAGCATCCCGCCCGAGACCGACAGGATCAGCGAGGTGATCTTGACCCCCAAGCCGGTCACGGCCAGAACACCGATGATGATCGAAGCACACAGGATGATGGCCGCAATCATCGAGACCTGCCGGGCTGCGGTGATCAGGGCTTCGCTTATCCGCCCCTTGGCCCGGTGCAGGTCGATCCGTCCATCCGCACCCGCCAGCAGCAGAACGGCGGCTACCATGATCGACAGGCAGGCCGAGAATTGCGGCGTGTAGCCCATGCCGAACATGGCCACCATCAGCACGGTGAAGGGGACCAGGAAGAAGGCCGAGGTAATGGCGACAATGCGCGGCGCAGGGCGATCTTTGGCGTCGATGCCACGCAGATCGAAGCGCCGGGCATAGGCGTCGATGCCGATCCAGACCACGAGGAAATACGAAAACGCGGGCAGGGCGGCAGCCAGCACGATGCCGGTATAGGGCACCCCGGTCAGTTCGACCATGACGAAAGCCCCGGCCCCCATCAGTGGCGGCATGATCTGTCCGCCCGACGAGGCGACGGCCTCGACCGCCGCGGCGATGCGGCGCGGATATCCCAACCGGACCATCGCGGGCATGGTCACGGCCCCGGTCGAGGCGACATTGGCCGAGGCCGATCCCGAGATCGAGCCGAACAGGGCAGAGGCCAGCACGCTGACCTTGGCCGCCCCTCCGCGCAGGCGACCGGCTGCCGCGGCCGAGAGGTTCATGAACCCCTGTCCGGCCTCGCCCGCGTTCAGCACCGCGCCGAAGATCACGAAGATGGCGACGACGCCCACCGATACCCCGGTCAGGGTGCCCCAGATGCCGCCCTCGGCCAGGGTCAGCGTGCCCATCAGGCTGGCATGGGGCAGGGGGGCATGGCCGAACTCGCCGGGGATCAGGTGGCCCCAGAACGCATATGCCAGCGACAGCGCCGCCACGATCGGCAGCGGCCAGCCAATGGCCCGCCGTGCCGCCTCAAGAACCGAGATCAACAGCACGGCACCGGTGGCATATTGGAACCCGCTCTCGACAAAGCCGTATTGATCGGACAGCGCATCGGCGTTCCACGCCACCCAAACCGAGGCGGCGACCCCAAGCGCGCCCAACACCCATCCGCTGAGCCGCGACACCAGCGAATGGCTGTCGGTGAAAAGGAATATCCAGGGCAGGATCAGTGCCATATGCAGCGGGCGGGCGACAAGGTTGGGCGTCAGCCCGTAAAAGATCAGCCCAAGATGGTAAAACACCAGCAGCGCCGCCGCGATCAGCGCCAGCGGCCGGGCAGGGGGGCTGGCCGTGTCGGCGGTAGAGGGCATCTCGATCGGAGCAGAAACGGATTTCATCGGCGGAACCATGCAAAAGGGCTGCGGGTCAGTTCAAAGGCTCGGGGATCGTTCGTCCAAAAGACCGCAAGCAACCGGCACTCCCGCTCTTTCTTCTTCATGCAAATATCCTCTGGGGGTCGCCGGCAGGTCGCGCCACTGGTTCGAGAGACCAGCCGGCGACGGGGCGAAGCGCCCCCGGCCATCGCGGGACGCAGGTCCCCCTTACTCGCCGGTATCGACGCCCGCCTCTTCGTAATAGCGCGCTGCGCCGGGATGCAGCTCGCCGATACCGGCCACCTGTTCGGGGCTGACACCCGCCCACCAGGCGGCGGTTTCCGCCAGTTTCTCGCGGGTTTCCCAGAAATGTTTGGTCAGATCATAGGCGGTCTGTTCATCCATCGCCGTGGTGGTGAAGGCCACGACCGGCAGGCCGGTGGTGACGATCGGCTCAGCCTGTCCGGGATAGGTTTCCGCGGGGATCTCGACACGGGCCTGGCCGGTTTCCTCGACCTGGGCCTCGCTCAGCGACAGGATGCGGACGCCGGTGCTGGCCGCCGCCTCGATGATATTCGGCGCGGGCCAGCTGCTGGCCGAGACGAAGGCGTCGATCTGGCCGTTCTTGAGCGCATCCCCGGCATTGGACAATTCGGCATCGGCGACGGTCACGTTGTTCTTCAACCCGAACAATTCGAGATATCTTTCCCCCTCGGTGGCGCTGAACGTGCCCTTGCCAAGCAGGATGCGGGTTCCTTCCAGCACCGACATGTCGGTCGGGCCCTCACTGCCGGTGACGACGAAATGCATGGTCAGCGAGGGGATCGGGAACAGCGCCCGGATGTCCGAGAATTTCGGATCGGCCTTGCCCTCGAACGGTCCGGCACCCTCCTTGGCCGAGGCGATCAGCGAAGGCGGCGAGGTGAAGATATAGTCGCCGCCCCGCGCACGCACCTCCATCACGTTCTGGACCGAGCCCTGGCTTTCCTCGACCGTCATGATCAGGGCTTCCTGCGAGGCGCTCTTGACGGCTTCGGCCAATTCGACCCCCATCTGGTAATAGGATGTGCCGGTCTTGGCGGATTTGAAAGTAAGCTGGGTCTGCGCCATTGCGGGCAGGGCCAGTCCTGCGCAGGACATGAGTGCCATGGCGGCGGCGATCAGGTTGCGGCGTTTCATCTGGGTCCTCCTCGGGTTTTGCGCCACAGTTTACGCGGACGCGCAATTATGCAACCCGAGTTTGCCGCCATCGGCAAGCATCCGATGGGTTTGACGATGACCGGATTTGACGGCGGCGCATTCGGATGGCTTATGGCATCAGCGAAAAGCCGGAGGAGCAGAGATGACGCGTGATACGACGATGGGGGCCCTGCTCGACCGCCTTGCCGATATGGCGGGAGGCGATCGGCGCGTGCTCGTGGCGCTGGCGGGCGCGCCGGGTGCGGGCAAGAGCCATGTGGCCGAGGCGCTGGTCGGTGAGCTGGAGGCACGGATGCCCGGACGGGCGGCGGTGCTGGCGATGGACGGCTATCATTTCGACGACATGCTGCTGGAGGCGCGCGGCCAGCGCGACCGCAAGGGCGCACCGCATACCTATGATGTCGATGGTTTCAGGGTCATGCTGGAACGGCTGGCGCTCGACGATGGCCGCCCGGTGGTGGTGCCGGTCTTCGACCGCTCCATTGAGATCGCCCGGGCGGGGGCGCAGGAAATCCCCCCGGGGGTACGGCTGATCATCGTCGAGGGGAATTACCTTCTGCTCGACCGGCCGGGCTGGTCGGATCTTGCCGGATGCTTTGACCTGTCGGTCTTCATCGACGTGGCCGAGGCGACATTGCGGGACCGCCTTGCCGCGCGTTGGGCGGGGATGGATGCGGATCTTGCCCGGCGCAAGATGGAGGGCAACGATCTGCCGAACATGCGTCTGGTGCTGGAACATGGCCGTTCGGCGGATCTGCGCCTTCCCAACGGCTGAGATGCGTCCCGCGATGGCCGGGGGCTGCCTGCCCCGTCGCCGGCAGGTCTCTCGAACCAGTGGCGCGACCTCCCGTCGACCCCCCGGGATATTTGCATGAAGAAGAACAGGGGGCGAGCAGGGAAAGCCGCGAATTTGTCGAGACGATGGAATGTCTTGACGGAGAATGTGGCAAAAATGGCAGGGCTCTGCCAATTCGCCGCGAAAGCGTTTACATTCGACTTTGGTTGTAGCAGATTTTTGCTTGAACTGGACTCGACCTGGTCGAGTGGCTCATCCGGGCGCCTATCCCCCGGGCAATTCCGAGCGGGTTCCTGTTGCCATGGGTTCTAGGGTCATGTGGTCGACAGCATTGGTGGCATCGCATGTGAATCTGTGCTCGCATCGAATGTGAACGCTTTGACATGAAAAAACGCGACTCCCTGTTTCGCCGGATCATACGCGAGAAATTCGAGGATCTGTTGTCGGACACGATCCGCAAGGGCTCCCTGGTGGTGGAGATGCCATCGGGGGATAGCTGTGCGGGTGGTGACGGTTCGGGGCGGCAGGTCCGGATCCGGATCACGAGCTGGAAAGCGCTCACGCGGATCGTGCTTTATCCGGATCTGGCGGTCGGCGAGGCCTATATGGATGGCGATCTGGTCATGCTCGATGGCGAGATGTATGACCTGCTCGACCTGATCTTCACCAATATGACCGTCGACGAACCGTCCGGGCTGTCAAGCCTCACCCGCCGCCTGGTGCGGCTGTTTGTCAGGCTCCTCGATTACAACTCCCCCACGCGCTCACGCCGCAATGTCGCCCATCACTACGATCTCGACCGGCGGCTCTATGACCTGTTCCTCGATAGCGACCGGCAATATTCCTGCGGCTATTTCGAAACCCCGGGCGACGGGCTGGAAGAGGCGCAACTGGCCAAGAAACGGCATCTGGCCGCCAAGATGAACCTGGAACCCGGTCAGCGGGTGCTGGATATCGGCTCGGGCTGGGGCGGGCTGGCGCTGTATCTTGCGCGGATGTACGATGCGAGCGTGCTGGGCGTCACCCTGTCCGACGAGCAGCTGGCGATCTCGAACGAGCGCGCCCGCGCGGAAAAGCGCGAGGGGCAGGTGGATTTCAAGCTGCGCGACTATCGCTCGCTGACCGGACGGTTCGACCGGATCGTCTCGGTGGGCATGTTCGAGCATGTCGGCAAGCGCAGCTATGGCGAGTTCTTCGCTAAGGTCCGGGACCTGCTGGAGGATGACGGCGTGGGGGTCCTGCACTATATCGGCCGGACCACCGCGCCCTATGTCACCAATGGCTGGGTCCGGAAATACATCTTCCCCGGCGGCTACCTGCCGTCGCTGTCCGAGGTGATGCCCGAGATCGAGCGCAACGGGTTGACGGTCACCGATGTCGAGGTGCTGCGGCTGCATTACGCCGACACGCTGCGGCATTGGCGCAAGCGCTTCATGGCCAATCGCATGCGGGCGGTCGAGCTTTACGACAAGCGTTTCGCGCGGATGTGGGAGTTCTACCTGGCCGGCGCGGAGACGGGTTTCCGCTACCAGGGGCTGGTTATCCATCAGATCCAGTTCGCGAAATCTGTCTCGGCGCTGCCGGTGACCCGCGATTACATGACCGAGAACGAGGAGGGTCTGCGCCAACGGGACCGGGTTTCGGAGCGCTCGCAGACGGCGGCGGGATGAGGGAACCTGCCCATCGCGGCGATCTCTCGCAAATGTGAGCGGTGAGATGGCACATATTGCGGTTTCGGTGCGTTGCCGGGCCGGATTTTCGATACTAGATTGATCTCATGGCATTCGGACGCAGAAATTTCCTTGCCGGCGCGCTTTTATCCGGCATCGCGGCCTGCGGGCCCAGCAAATTCAAATCCTATACCGGTCCAAGGGTCACCCGCGTCGTGGTGAACAAGGGCGCGCGGCAGATGTATCTGTTCAGCGGCAAGAGGGCGCTGAAGGTCTATCCCATCGGGTTGGGCACCTATCCGGTCGGAGACAAGGAATACGAGGGCGATGGCAAGACGCCTGAAGGTCTCTATTACATCGACCGCCGCAATCCCGAGAGCCGCTATCACCTGTCGATCGGCATTTCCTATCCCGATGAGCAGGACATCGCGCGGGCGGCCGAACAGGGCCTCCAGGTCGGCAGCGATATCTTCATCCACGGCCAGGGGCCGGAGGGGCGGGTTCTGGCGCAGCGCGAGCGCGACTGGACCGTCGGCTGCATCGCGGTGACCGATGAACAGGCCGAGGAGATCTATGCCATGGTCGAGGACGGCACCCCGATCTACATCACCCCCTGAAACATTCCCGGCGAGGCGCGGAAGCGCCGGGATTTGTCATGAATATTGCGTGAAGGACGCTTTCCGGGCGGAACCCGTTCCGGTTCGGGCCGTTTATGCTGCAAGCAAGTTCCGAACCGTGACATGAGGGCGTCAGATGAAACGCATCGCTCGCAATACAACCGCCATTGTAACCTGTCTCTCGATGCTGATGCCCCATCTGGTATGGGCGGAGGCTTCGGATGAAAAGGATTTCTCCCAAAGGCTCTCCCAGGAGTTGGAGCGAAAGCAGGAGCAGTCGGAGAAAGAGCTCAAGCGCAAGGCCGAGGAGAAGAAGAAGGCTGCGGAAGCGAAGCGTGAAGAGCGCAAGGAGCGGCAAGAGGCCAAGCGTGAGAAACGCAAGGAGGCGCAAGCCCGGAAGGCTCGCGAAGAGGACAAGAAGGCCGCGGAAGCGAAGCGTGAAGAACGCAAGGAGCGGCAGGAGGCCAAGCGCGAGAAGCGCAAGAAAGCGCAGGCCCGGAAGGCTCGCGAAGAGGACAAGAAGGCCGCGGAAGCGAAGCGCGAAGAGCGCAAGGAGCGGCAGGAGGCCAAGCGTGAGAAACGCAAGGAAGCGCAGGCCCGGAAGGCCCGCGAAGAGGACAAGAAGGCTGCCGAAAAGGCGCGTCAGCAAGAGCGGAAAGCCGCGGAAAAGCGCCGCGCTGAAAGGCGCGAGGCCGAAGAACGCCGCGCCGAGAAGCGGCGGACCCGGAGCGCGGCTGCACGGGAGGCCGCCGAGGCGGCGCGTGCGCCCGAGGCCGCCGCTCTGCACAGCCTGCTCGGTTCGGGGTCGGGCGATGTCATCCGGCAGGTGATTACCGATGGGAATTCACGCTCGTCCGACGAGGATTTCGCCACCAGCCTGCGCGATGCGATGTCGGGGGACCGGAACAAGCGGCGCGAAAACGAGTCCCGCTGGCGGAAAGAGGAGCGCAAGAGGCAGGAAGCCCGCGACGATGACGACGACGACAACGATCTGACCAAGGCGCTGCTTCTGGGGCTTGGTGCGCTCGCGGTGGGCTCGATGCTGAACAATAACCGCCAGGTCGCGCTCAGCTCGCCCGACCGGGTGGTGACGACGCGCCCGGATGGCAGCCAGGAAATCGTCCGGGACGATGTGGCGCTGCTGCGCCAGCCCGGTTCGAATGTCGAGACCGAGCGTTTCGATGACGGGTCCTCGCGGACGGTGGTGACACGGGCCGATGGCAGCAAGGTCGTCACCATTCGCGACGCCAACATGCAGATCCTGCGCCGCACGCTGATCTCGCCGGATGGCCGCACGAGCCGGCTGATCGACGATACGGAAGATGTCCGGCCCGTCGATATCGACAGCCTTCCGGAACCGGCCCCGGTCACGGAACTCGGCAATTCCATGGATGAAGAGGCGCTGCGCGCGGCGCTGAACCGCGAGGCCAATATCGACCGTCGCTTCACGCTCGGCCAGATCCGCAACATCCCCGAGGTGCGCTCGCTAGTCGCGACGGTGGATATCCCGGCGATCACCTTCGATACCGGTTCGGCGGCGATCCCGCCCGGCCAGGCAGAACATCTTTCGGCCCTGGGACGGGTGATGGAGGATCGAATCCGCGAGAACCCGCGCGAGATGTACATGGTCGAGGGATATACCGACACGGTCGGGGATTCGGCGATGAATCTCGCGCTGTCGGACCGGCGGGCGGAATCCGTGGCGCTGGCGCTGACCGAGTATTTCGATGTGCCGCCCGAGAACCTGGTGGTTCAGGGCTATGGCGAAGAATTCCTGAAAACCGGGGAGGCGGGGGATGTCCGCGCCAATCGCCGAAGCTCGGTCCGCCGGATCACCGACCTGCTGCAGACCGCGTCTTCGGAATAGGGTAACGTTCTCTGCGCGGCGTCTTCCCGGTTGAAATACCTTCGGTGCGCGCCGCCCCGCCGTAACAGCGGGGCGGCGCCGTTACATCGAAGCCGGAAGCCAGAGGGCGATGGCCGGGAACAGGATGATCAATAGCAGCCTGATGATATCGGCTCCAAGAAACGGCATGATACCGTGGAAGATTGTACCGAGCGGGATATCCTTACGGACGCCGTGCATCACGAAGACATTGATCCCGATGGGCGGTGTAATCATGCCGATCTCGATCACCACGATCATGACGATCCCCCACCAGATCGGATCATAGCCAAGCCCCTCGGTCACCAGCGGGAACACGAATGGCAGTGTGATGACCATCGCCGCGATCGAGTCGAAGATCGCCCCAAGAGCGATATACATCGCCGCGAGCAACAGGATGACCGCGAGTGGCGCGAGGCCCAGGGAAATGACCGCATCGACCAGGGCCGAGGGCATATGCGTCAGGGTGACGAAATTCGAGAAGATATGCGCGCCGATGAGGATCACATAGAGCATCCCGACGCTATGCGCGGTCTCGGCCACGACGCGCTTGAGATCCGCGAGGTTCAGCTTGCCCCTCGCCCATGCGAAGAGGAATGTCACCAGCACGCCCGCCGCCGCTGCCTCGGTGACGGTGAAGATTCCGCCATAGAGGCCGACGGTCATGATCAGGATGACCAGGATGATCCCCCAGGTGGACAGCGCGACCCGGCCTGCCTCTGCCCAGCTCGACCGCTCGCCGGCGGGCGCGAGGGAGGGTTTCCTGCGGACCAGCAGGTAGATCGCGAGCCCGTAGATGCCGATGGTCAGAAGCCCCGGAAGGATACCGGCGATGAACAGGTCAACGACGAATTGCTCGGTCAGGAAGGCATAGATCAGCATGATCGACGAGGGCGGGATCAGCGAGCCCAGGGTGCCGCCCGCCGCGATGCAGCCGGTGCCGAGGCTGCGCGAATAGTTGCGGCTCTCCATTTCCGGCAGGGCGATCCGCGCCATGGTGGCGGTGGTCGCGATGGATGAGCCGCAGGCGGCGCCGAATCCGCCGCAGCCCGCGATGGTCGCCATGGCCAGCCCGCCCTTGCGATGCCCGATCAGGGCATTGGCGAGACGGTAGAGATCGCCCGCCAATCCGGATATCCCGGCAAGCGAGCCCATCAGCAGGAACATCGGGATGATGATCAGTTCCGGGCTGGCGATGGCGCCCGCGGTCTCGGTACCGAACATGGCGATCCCGGCCGAGATATTGCCGGTCAGGAAGGAAAAGCCCACGACCCCCGCCAGGGCCATCGCGATTCCGATAGGCACATGAAGGGCGATGAGAAGGAGCATGCCGAGAAAGCCGAGCATGCCGATCGTGATGGGATCCATGGTCTGTTCCTATATGCCTTCTTCGAGTTCGGGATGCTCGTCTTCCAGTGGCTGGCCCCTGCGCATATTCGCGAATGTCTCGGCGGTGACGAGGCACTGGATGGGCAGGCAGAGAACCAGCAGCAGGCTGGTCAGCAGCCAGAACGGCCAGGTCGGTATGCCCAACAGCCAGGTGACCTGCTGGTTGGCAAACATTTCCCAGCTATAGACGGCCACCCGCCAGGTCACCCCCAGGATGAAGAGCAGGACGGCAACCTGGCCCAGAAGCTCGACGGCCTGGCCGGGGCGGGGTGGCAGGGCGCGGCCGAGAAAGCGGATGGTGATGTTCTGCCGGGCAGCGAGGGCCACCGGCAGGCAGGAGGCGACGATCGGCGGGGTGACGATCTCGATCAGGTCGCTGAACCCGTAGATCGGGCTGTTGAAAACCGTGCGCATGACGACATCGGCAATCGTCGCGACTGACAGCGCCAACAGTCCGACAAGCCCGATGGCCGCGATCAGCTCGCTGCGCGCCAGCCATCTGGTGATGAGCGATGTGGATTGCATCTTTCCGTCTTTCGATAGCTGAACCAGACAGGGGCCCCCGCTGTCCGGGGGCCATGCGCATCAATTCGCGTCGCTGCGGACCTCTTCGATCGCGCTGACGGCTTCCTCGTAGAGATTGGCGCCATCCGCGTTGGGCTGGTCCCATTCCTCGCGCACCGGCGCCAGCAATTCCCGCGCCTCTTCGATCTGGGCCTCGGACCATTCATGAACGGTCTGGTTGCCGTCCTCCCTGATCTTGGCCATGCTTTCTTCCTGCTGCTTGTCCAGGCCTTCGCCCAGAACGCGGGTGAACCATTCGCCGGAATAGGTGTCGAAGGCCTCTTTCGCCTTGGGCGGAAGCTTTTCATAGGTGTCGCGGCGGATCGGGAAGATGACCGCGACCGAACCCAGTTTCAGATCCCACAGGTGATGGGTCGCCGCATCCGAGATCCGGAAGTTGTAGAGGTTGCCGGGGGCCATCATGGTGCCGCCGATCAACCCGCGCGAGATGTTCTCGGCGATCTGCGGGGCGGGGATATTGCCGACCGGGGCGGCGCCGAGCAGATTGGCCATTTCCGTCTGGATCGGTCCGCCGACCCGCAGCCGCTGGCCGTTCAGATCCTCGAGCGAGGTGATCGGATCGGTCGAGGACAGGCCATATGGTCCGGTCATGATGATGCCGACCAGCATCAGCTCCTCGAAATCCGAGACCAGCCCCTTCTCATAGAGCTTGTAGGCGGCCAGTCCCGCCTCGACATTGGATTCGGCGAGGAAGGGAAGTTCGAAGACCGACAATTCGGGGAACCGGCCGGGCGTGTAGGAGGTCACCACCTCGGCGATATCGACAATGCCGTTCTCGACCATGGAAAGTTGCTGGGGCGGGCTTTTTCCCAGGGTTCCGCCGGGAAAATGCTCGATCTTCAGCGTCCCTTCCGAGGCTTCCTCGACCGCCTCGATGAAGGCGGGAACGCTGATGCGGTTATTCGCGCTCATGGGCGAGAACGCACTCGCGAATCGCAATGTCACCTGCTCTTGCGCGGCGCCCGGTTGCCCGGTTCCGGCATTCAGCAGCAGGCCGAGCCCGGCCGCCAGAGTGAGGTTTCTCAAAAGCTTAGCCATCGTGACGTTCTCCCTGTTCTTGTGCTGCCGAGATATGTGGGCAGTGTGAGCGTAGAAGTTTCGCGATCTTCGAGTCGCCGCGTCAGTCGTTGACAAGTCTATGCAGGTATATACAATTAATGCAACGGTAATCTTTGGGCAGGTTTGGAATTTGATTGTGGATCAGTTGAAGAAGCAGGCGCAGACCCCGATCAGTCAGCAGATCAAGGAGTTCATCCTTGAAGAGATCGAGTCCGGGACGCTGGCGGTGGGGGACAAGGTGCCGTCAGAGGCGCAACTGGCCACGAAATTCTCTGCCTCGCGCATGACCGTGAACCGTGCGGTCAAGGAATTGACGGTCGAGGGCCGGTTGAACCGGGTGCAGGGGCTGGGAACTTTCGTGGCGGAGTACAAGCCGCTGGCCCCGCTGATCGAGATCCGCAGCATCGCGCAGGATATCGCGTTGCGTGGCGGGGTGCATTCCTGTGTTCCGATCGATATCAGCGAGGGAATGATCGGCGATGACGAGGCGGAACGGTTGGGCCTGCCGCTTCGGGCGCGGGTCTATCAGCTACAGGCGGTGCATAAATGCGACGGCGTGCCGATCCAGCTCGAGAACAGGGTGGTGAACCCGGCTTTCTCCCCGGATTTCCTCGAGCAGGATTTCAGCAAGGCGACCGCGTCGGACTACCTTCTGAAGAACGTGAATTTCACCGAGGTCGAGCACAAGGTCGACGCGATCCGGCCGACCGCGGAAATGAGCCGGCTGCTCGAGATCGGCGAAAGCGATCCCTGCCTGCGCCTGGTGCGCCGGACATGGTCGGGGAACAGGCTGATCACCTATGTCCAGCTTGTCCATCCCGGCGAGTCCTTCCGCTTGGGCGGCCGGTTCCAGGGGCCCGGAATCGCACGGGAAATCGCGTGATGATCGCCTGCACCCGCATGTATGACGTCACCCCTACCGTGGCCGGGCTGTGGCGAGAGCTGATCACCCGGATATCGGCGCAGGCCGGTCACCCGTTGGAGGTGGTGGATTATCCTGCCCCCGCGCCGCTGGATGAATTGTGGAACCGGGCGGATCTGGGGGCGGTGTTCATGTGCGGCTGGCCGTTCCGGAAAAGATCGCCGGGACCGCAGATCGTCGCCGCGCCGGTGCCGGTTGACCGCGATTGCAGCGGACCGAGCTATTGCACCGACATGGTGGTCGATGCCGCCAGCCCCTACCACAGGCTCGAGGATACGTTCGGAGGCCGGATTGCCTGGACGGATGCGGGGTCGCAATCGGGGTTCAACGCGCCCCGGCGGATGCTCTTGAAGTTCAGCAGGGATGGCGCGCCTCTCTATCGTGAAAGCCTCGGGCCGCTGGTCACGCCGCGGGCCTCGCTGCGTTCGGTCCTGGAGGGGAAGGCCGATATCGCCCCGCTGGACAGCTATTTCCATGCCCTGCTCAGGCGCCACGAACCGGAGACCGCGCAACGGTTGCGGATCGTCGCCAGAACCGAACCGACGCCGATCCCTCTTCTCATCGCCTCCAGGGAGATCGATCCGAAGATCGTCGAGGCGCTTGGCCGGGCATTCGAGAATGCTGCCGCCGATCCCGTCCTGCGCCCACTTCTGGAAGATCTCTGCCTGTCCGGTTTCGCCCGTATCCCCGATCCCGAACGCTATGGCATCACCGAAGAATGGGATCGCGAAGCGCTTGCGGCGGGCTATCCGGTGCCCAGCTGAAAGGCCCGGCGATGCCCTTCGCCGAGCTAGCCCTTTCTTCTTCATACAAATATCCTCTGGGGTCGGCGGCGGGTGCGCCACTGGTTCGAGAACCAGCCGGCGACGGGGTGTGAACCCCCCCAGCCATCGCGGGACGCAGCCCGCGCTAGCCGCTGCCGCGGCAGAAGCAGGCGCTGGTCACGGCAACATCCGCACGCGCCTCGGCAATGGCGAGTTTCTGCGCGATCATCGCCTGCCCGCTGCGATCCCCCTTGTGCTCGAGACATTCCAGAAGCCCGCGCAGGGCCCAGATATTGTCCGGATGCCGGGTGCAGCGGGCGATCTGGTCGTCGAGCCCGAGATCGGCGCGATAGGCTTCTTCGGCTTGCGCGAAATGCCCCTGCTCGGCCAGAAGCGCGCCAAGCGCGTGGCGGGGCGGATGCATCCAGGCCCAGGGCTCTGTATAGGTCAGGTTGTCGTCGCGTTCGACGGCCAGGCGCAGGGCGCGGAAGGCCCGGTCGTAATTGCCCTTGCGATATTCCAGCTCGCCTTCCAGCATCGCCTCGCCGACGGCCAGCATCTCGGTCACCGGGTTGCTGAGGAAAACCGCCTCGCCGGGGATATTCGCGAGGATGTCGTGAAAACGGCGCTGCGCCATTTCGGCCTCATCGACATTGCCCAGGGCGGAATGGGCCACCCCCTTGCCGTAGGCATCCATCGCCGCGCGGATCGGGGTGCGTTCGGCGTCATGCACCTGCTCGGCGGCGATCAGGTCGGACCAGCGGCCAAAGCGGACCAGGACATGCACGCGCATCGCCGAATAGCCGTCGAGGATCGCGGCCATGAAGGGAAAGCTTTCGGCGATCAGTTCCGGGGTGGCCGTCCCGCAGATCCGGTCCGCGGCATAAAGGGCGCTGCGATACTGGCCCAGCATCATGGCCGCGAACATGTAGAGATGCAGGTCGTGGCAGCGGGCGGTGGTATAGAAGTTCCGCGCCCCGCGTTCGGCGAGATATTTGTCATCCCTCGCGACAGCGCGTTTGCTGACGGCGAGGGATTGGGCATAGTCGCCGCATTGCACATAGATATGCGCCGGCATGTGGTGGAAATGCCCCTCGTCCTGCGCCAGGTCCCGCAGGGTATCGGCGGCCAGCAGTGCCTTTTCGGGCTCCTGCGACATTTCCATCGCGTGCAGATACATGTGGATGATGCCGGGATGGGGCGTGGCCCCGGGGGCGGTCATGCCGCGCATGGCCCGGTCCAGCACCTCGACCGCTTCGACGATATCCGAGCCCGGAAGGGGTGCGCCCGTCCGGATATTCCACAGCTTGCGGGGCGTGCGGGTCACGGCGGCCTCGACGAACAGCGCGGCGATGTCGAGATCATCGGGAAAGGCGCGATGGGCCGCGCGCATCCGGTCGGTGAAATCGTCATGCCAGCGGTTGAGTTCGGCCAGCGGCGCCGGTTCGGCCTGCGGATAGCGGCACGGGATCGCCTCGATCAGCGCCTTTTCCTGCGGCGACACCCCTGCGCTTGCCGCGACGGCCCGCGCTGCGGCGTCATGGCAGACGGGCAGGGCTTCGGCGATCTCGGATCGCGTGAAGCGGATCCATGGCCGATTGTAGAACGGACCACTGGCATAGGCGATGCCCCACCACGCCATCGCGCAATGGGGGTCATGCTTCAGGGCCTCGCGGAAGCAGAGAACCGCCTCTTCATGGTTGTAGCCATAGGTCCAGGCCAGGCCCCGGTCGAACCATGTCCGGGCCTGCGGCGAAGAGGTGGTGACAGGTCTGCGCCAGTCATTCAGATCGAAACGGTAACCCTGTGACATCGCGGTTCCTGTTCTACTTGAATCGCAGCTTCTGGCCGATGCCCATGCCGGCGGCCTTGCCGATCATCGCGGCGCCGAGCGCGACATCGGTGCTGGACAGGCCGCGATGCCAGAAAAGGATCGTCTCGTCATCGCTTTCCCGGCCCGGTTTCAGCCCCGCGGCGACTTCGCCCATCTCGGCATAGAGGGTTTCGGGCGTCAGCTTGCCTTCATCCACATGCCGGCGGAGCGAGCCATAGGGCCGCCCGGGGCCGCATTGCCCCCAGTCATCGACGAGGATCTTGTCCATGATGTCGGTCAGGTCGAATTCGACAGCGCTCATGGTGCCATAGGGCACGACGAATGCGCCTTTTTTGATCCATTCCGTCTTGAACATCGGCTGTGGCTCGGGCAGGCGCGTTGCTTCGACCATGATGTCGGCGCCTTCGAGGCAATCCTGCCAGTTATCGGTTACGACAATCTTCTTGCCGAGATCCCGTTCCAGCCGTTTGGCAAAGGATTCGCGGCTTTCGGGACGGCGGGAATGGACACGGATTTCCTCGAAATCGAAGAGATGATCCATGAGCCGGATATTCCAGTAAGAGGTTCCCCGCGTGCCGACATGGCCAAGGATCCTGCTGTCCTTGCGGGCCAGGTATTTCGCGCCGATCGCGGTCACGGCCCCGGTGCGCATCTCGGTGATCGCGGTCGCGTCGACGATCGCCTTGGGAACGCCGGTCTCCGGGTCGAACAGGTTCAGGACCGCCAGTTCGGATGGCAGGCCCTGCTTGTAATTGTCGACGAAATCCCCGACCACCTTGACGCCGGCCACATCGAGCGGCTTCACATAGCCCCGCAGGACATTGAAATGGCCCTTTTCCGATGTTTCGGGAACAAGGTGGACCCTGGGTTCGATCACCGTTTCGCCCCGGCCCTGTGCGGCCAGGCAGGTTTCGATGGCATCCAGGATCTCGTCATTGGTCAGGGCAAGCGCCTCGACATCCAGGGCATTGAGATAATCCATCCAGATCTCGGTCATTCCAGCATTCCCTCCGCTATGTGCCGTGACGCCGGGTGGTGGCGTGGCGTTGACCCGGCCACCTTATCGTATATACTTATATATACAAGCTAAAAGCCGGATTTTTCCAAGGAGTGGCGACGTGCAATATTGTCCCGGGTCCCGTAGATCGTTTCGTGACATTTCCAGGGAAAGTACCGGGCTGATACGGCATGCATGAAAAACTGAACGGGCTGCGTAATGGGCTGCGCGGCATCGCGCCCGGCCTGATGATCGCGATCTGCGTGGCGCTTGCGGCGCAGTTCCTGTCCGAACATTACGGCGTCCCGGCGATGCTGATGGCCCTGTTGCTCGGCATGACCCTTGCCTTCCTGTCCGAGACCGGGCGCTGCGTCGAGGGGATCGGGTTCTCTGCCCGGTTCCTGCTGCGCCTTGGCGTTGCGTTGCTGGGCGCGCGGATCAGCGTCAGCGCCCTGGTCGAGCTTGGCGCTGGCCTGGTCGTGCTGGTCGTGCTGGCGGTGGTCTGCACCATCCTGTTCGGCATCCTGATCGCGCGGATCATGGGCCGGGGCTGGCGCTTCGGGGTGCTGACCGGCGGTGCGGTGGCGATCTGCGGTGCCTCGGCGGCGATGGCGCTTGCGGCGGTGCTGCCCCGTAACGAGAAATCCGAACTTAACCTGACCTTCACCGTTCTAGGCGTTACGCTGCTCAGCACCTTGACGATGATCGCCTACCCGATATTGGCGGGCTGGCTGAATTTCGACGATTTCACCGCCGGGTTCTTTCTTGGCGGCACCATCCATGACGTGGCGCAAGTGGTGGGGGCTGGGTATTCGGTGTCAGAAACCGCCGGCGATACCGCCACCCTGGTCAAGTTGATCCGCGTGGCCATGCTGGCCCCGGTCGTCGTCACGCTGGTGGCGCTGACCAATCGTCACGACGGGAAGGTCGGATCCGGGGCGTCGAAAATCGCGCTGGTGCCGCCCTTCCTGATCGGGTTCATCGCCATCGCCGGGTTGAATTCGCTCGGCCTCCTGCCCGGACCCGTGGTGGCGGTCGCCAATGACCTGTCGCGCTGGTTGCTTCTGATCGCCATTGCGGCGGTCGGCATGAAGACCTCGCTCAAGACCGTGCTGGAGATCGGACCGCAGGCGATCATGCTGCTCGTGCTCGAGACGGCATTCATCGCCTGCTTCGTGGTCATGGGGCTTTATCTGCTGTGACCTCGGGTGGGTCTTGAGCCCGATTTCGCGGGCTCAGTTCGTGGTGCTCATGACATAACCCGGATGGCAGGCGATGCGGACGGTCGTTATCGGGCCCGTGTCGTTCCATGTCGTGCGATGCAGGATCAGCAACGCCTGTCCCTTCGGGATATGAAGCAGGCGCGCATCCCGCGCATCGGCATTCTCGGCCGAGAAGGCGATATCCGCGCGCAGATAGGGGGCGTTGCGCACCAGCCATTCATTGGCGTTCTGATGGCGGAAATCGACCTTGTCGAGACCGGGCACCGAATCCGGGTTGATCCAGCGATCCTCGAACTGGAAGGCCCGGTCATCGCCGTAATGCACGGCGCGCAGATGGATGAATTCCCGTCCGGCCGGGACGCCGATCCGCGCGGCCGTCGGATCCGGGACCGGACTGCGCCGCTGCGCGATGACGCGATGGCTGTATTCCATCCCGGCGCGCTCGATCTGTTCGCGGATGATGGGGATCGTGAAGACCGCCTTGCGGGCGGGATTGACCGCCACCCGCGTGCCTGCCCGCCGCTTGCGGTCCAGCAGCCCCTCATCGGCCAGGAGTTGCAACGCCTTGTTGACCGTCGCCCGCGCGGCGCCGAATTCGACGGCCAGCTCGGCCTCGTCGGGAATCCGTTCGCCCTGCTGCCATTCTCGCCCGACGATGCGGCGGCGCACCTCGCCCGCGATGAGCTGCGCCTTGGGCGAGGTCAGGCCGGGTTGACGGTCGGTCACATCCGCTCCTGCAAACGGGCGATCCGGGCCAGGTAGTCGGCACTGATCCGGTCACGGTCGATATGCCGCCCGTCGCGGACCACATGTCGTCCCGCCGCCCAGACATCGCGGATCAATCCATCGCCGCCCGCGAAGATCAGGCTGTCCAGCATCTGGTCGCCGTCGCGCGCGACCATCACCGGGTTCTGTCGCGACACCGCGCAGAGATCGGCCCAGAGTCCTTCGCGGATCGCGCCGCTTTCGCGTCCGGCGGCACGTGCGCCGCCTTCCAGTCCGGCCTCGTAGAGCACCCGCCCGGTCGAGCGTTCGGGCTGCGCGAGGATGGCGCGGGCAGTGTCACGCAGGCGCTGGCTGTATTCCAGCGTGCGCAGTTCCTCGATCAGCGAGATACGGATATTGCTGTCCGAGCCGAAGCCGAGCCGACCCCCGGCCTCGCGCCAGATCGTGCCGTTGAAGATGCCGTCGCCAAGGCTGGATTCGGTGATCGGGCACAGCCCCGCCACCGCGCCGGTCGCGGCCAGCCTGCGGGTTTCGTCCTCGGTCATATGGGTCAGGTGGATCAGCGTCCAGTTGTGGTCCGGGGCGTGGTTTTCCAGCAGCCACTCGACCGGGCGGCGGCCATGGGTCGCCTGCACCTCCTCGATCTCGGGAATCTGCTCGGCTAGGTGCATATGCAGGGGGCGGCCCGGACGCAGCCCGGTGCAGGCCGCCAAGCCTTCCGGGCTGACGGCGCGCAGGGAATGCGGCGCCACCCCGATTCCGGCGTCAGAGGGCAGGCCGCGCAGGCTGGCCTCGGCAGCGTCGAGCAGGCGGGCGAAGCCATCCGGGTCGGTGCCGAAACGCGCCTGTCCGGGGCCGAGCGGCCGCCCGTCGCAGCCGCCGAACTGGTAATGCACCGGCAAGAGCGTCAGCCCGATCCCGGTCCGGCTGGCGGCAGCGGCGATTCGCTCGGACATCTCGGCGATATTGTCATAGCCCGCGCCGCCGGGGCGGTGATGCAGGTAATGGAATTCGACATTGGTGGCATAGCCCGCCTCGAGCATCTCCATCTGCACCAGCGCGGCGATGGCCTCGACATCCTCGGGGGTCAGGTGATCGAGAAAGCGGAACATGATCTGCCGCCATGTCCAGAACGTGTCGCGGGGATGGGGGCCGCGCGACTCGGACAGCCCGGCCATGGCGCGCTGGAAGGCGTGGGAATGCAGATTGGCCATCGCGGGCAGCAGCAGCTCGACCCGCTGCCCATCCGGCGCGGAATCCGTCGTGACACCGGCGATCCGGCCGTCTGGCGTCAGTTCGATCCGGGTATTGCTGGCCCATCCGCCGGGCAATAATGCGCGTTCCGCCCATAGCACAGTCATCTCGATCCCCTTTTTCGCCGGTCCGGGCCGGACAGTGTTTGACCTGTAATAGGTTTATACATATAACAGGAATAAGTTTAAACATATATCGCTGCCAAAAGCAATCGAAAGCGGGTGTGCCATGCAACTTCTCGGGAATGCAAAGCTTGCCGTGATTGACGGTAAATCAGGGCATTACACGGTAACAGACCCGTCCACCCTTGTGATGGAGGGCGGTCGAATCGCCTGGATCGGCGACGCGGCCGCGCTTCCAAAGCGTTTCGCCGCTGCGCCTTGCCGTGATCTGGGCGGGCGGATCGTCACGCCGGGGCTGATCGATTGTCACAGCCATATCGTCTTTGGCGGCGACCGCGCCCGCGAATTCGAGATGCGGCTGGAAGGCGCGGGTTACGAAGAGATCGCGCGGGCGGGCGGCGGCATCCTGTCGACCGTCAAGCACACCCGCGAGGCGGATGAGGCCAGCCTGCTGGCCTCGGCCCTGCCGCGCGTCGATGCGCTGCTGGCCGAGGGCGTGACCGCGCTGGAGATCAAGTCCGGCTATGGTCTGGATATCGAGACCGAGATGAAGATGCTGCGCGTGGCCCGCCGGATCGGGCAGGAGCGTCGCGTGAGCATCCGCACGACATGGCTGGCCGCCCATGCCCTGCCGCCGGAATACAGCGACGACCGGGCGGGCTATCTGCGCGATGTTGTCATCAAGGGCATGGATCGCGCCCATGCCGAGGGGCTGATCGACGCGGTGGACGGGTTCTGCGAAGGCATCGCCTTTACACAGGGTGAGATCGCGCAGGTCTTCGATCACGCCGCCCGCCTTGGCCTGCCGGTCAAGCTGCATGCCGAGCAATTGTCGGATCTGGGCGGTGCGGCGATGGCCGCGAAACATGGCGCGCTGTCGGCGGATCACCTGGAATATCTGGGCGCGGATGGGATCGGGGCCATGGCCGCGTCGGGCACGGTGGCGGTGCTGCTGCCCGGCGCCTTCTATACGTTGCGCGAAACGCAATTGCCGCCGGTGCAGGCGCTGCGCGATGCCGGGGTGCCGATGGCGCTGGCCACGGATTGCAATCCCGGCTCGTCGCCGTTGAGCTCGCTGCTGCTGACCATGAACATGGCGGCGACGCTGTTCCGCATGACTCCCTCGGAATGCCTGGCGGGGGTGACCGCCCATGCCGCCCGCGCAATTGGCATGGGCGATCGCGGCGTGATCGCGGTGGGCAACCGCGCCGATCTGGCCATCTGGGACATCACCCATCTGGCCGAACTGAGCTATCGCATCGGGTTCAACCCGCTTCATGCCCGCATTTACGGAGGCGAATTTGCCTGAACTGATCCTTGTCCCCGGTGAGACGACACTTGCCCAGCTTGAACGGATCTGGCGCGAGGGTCTGGCCGTCCGGCTGGATGACAGCGCCCGCGCGGGCATCATGGCCTCGGCCGCGCAGATCGAGGCCGCCGCGAATGGCGATCGGCCCGTCTATGGCGTGAATACCGGTTTCGGCAAGCTGGCCTCGATCAAGATCCGGGCCGAGGATACCGCCACGCTGCAACGCAACCTGATCCTGTCGCATTGCTGCGGCGTGGGCGAGCCGGTCGAACCCGAGACCACAAGGCTGATCATGGTGCTGAAGCTTCTGTCGCTCGGGCGCGGCGCATCCGGGGTGCGCCCCGAGGTGATTGCGCTGATCGAGGGAATGCTGGCCCGCGATGTGCTGCCGGTGATCCCCGCGCAGGGTTCGGTCGGGGCCTCGGGCGATCTGGCGCCGCTGGCGCATATGGCCGCCGTGATGCTGGGCGAGGGCCGCGCCACCCATGACGGGCAGGAAATGAGCGGCGCCGAGGCCTTGGCGGCGGCGGGACTGGCGCCGGTGGTGCTGGCCGCCAAGGAGGGGCTGGCGCTGATCAACGGCACGCAGGTCTCGACCGCTTTCGCGCTGGCCGGGCTGTTCGAGGCTTTTGCCTCGGCCCGTGCCGCGCTGATCACCTCGGCGCTGTCCACCGACGCGATCATGGGCTCGACCGCGCCTTTCCTGAACGAGATCCACCAGCTGCGGGGGCATCGCGGCCAGATCCTGTCGGCGCAGGTCATCCGGGGGCTGATGGAGGGCAGCGAGATCCGCGAAAGCCACCGCGAGGGCGATGCCCGCGTACAGGACCCTTATTGCATCCGCTGCCAGCCACAGGTCACCGGGGCTTGTCTTGATCTGCTCTGGCAGACGGCAAGCAGCTTGCAGATCGAGGCGAATGCGGCCACCGACAACCCGCTGGTGCTGGCGGGCGAGGATCGGATCGTCTCGGGGGGGAATTTCCATGCCGAGCCGGTAGCCTTCGCCGCCGACCAGATCGCGCTGGCCATCGCCGAGATCGGCGCCATCGCGCAGCGGCGTGTCGCGCTGATGGTGGACCCGGCGCTGAGCCATGACCTGCCGCCTTTCCTGACCCCCGATCCGGGGCTGAACAGCGGGCTGATGATCGCCGAGGTCACCAGCGCCGCGCTGATGAGCGAGAACAAGCATCTGGCCAATCCCTGCAGCACCGATTCCACGCCCACCAGCGCCAACCAGGAGGATCATGTCAGCATGGCCGCCCATGGCGCGCGGCGCTTGCGGCGCATGAATGCCAACCTGTCGCAGATCATCGGCATCGAGGCGCTTTGCGCGGCGGCGGGCGTGGAATTCCGCGCGCCCCTGGCGACCTCCGCCCCGTTGCGGGCGGTGATCGGCCGGTTGCGCGAAACCATTCCGGCGCTGGAGCAGGACCGTTACCTGGCCCCCGACCTGGCCGAGGCGGCCGAGATGGTCCGCTCGGGCGCATTGGTCGCGGCAGTGCCCGCCGATATTCTGAAGGAGGTATGCCCGTGAATCCCGTCGACATTATCCAGGGCGACAGCCCGATCATCCTGGGCCTGCCCCATAGTTGCGGCTATCTGCCCGAGGATATCCGCGCCAAGCTGAACACGAGCGGGCAGGTTCTGGCCGATACGGATTGGCATGTACACCGTCTCTATGACGGGCTTCTGCCCGGCGCGACCACGGTGCGGGCGCGGTTTCACCGCTATGTCATCGACGCCAATCGCAGCCCTGACGATGCCAGTCTCTATCCCGGGCAGAACACCACCGGGCTTGTGCCGCTGACCGATTTCGACGGCGAGCCGATCTGGACCGAGGCGCCCGGCCCCGAGGAGATCGCCGAACGCAAGGCGCGTTTCCATGCCCCCTATCACGCCGCGCTCGCCGCTGAAATCGAGCGGGTGCGGGCGAAACATGGCGTGGCGATCCTGTATGACTGCCACTCGATCCGCAGCGAGATCCCGTTTCTCTTCGAGGGCAGGCTGCCGGATTTCAATATCGG
Organism: Paracoccus saliphilus; assembly: GCF_028553805.1. NCBI lineage: Bacteria > Pseudomonadati > Pseudomonadota > Alphaproteobacteria > Rhodobacterales > Paracoccaceae > Paracoccus > Paracoccus saliphilus. The sequence continues at coordinate 26,025 of NZ_CP067141.1, forward strand.
CACGAATATGGGTGCGAGCTGCGATCCGCGCATCGAGGCCGCCGCACGCGAGGTCGTTGAAGCTACTGGCCTGAGTTGGGCCGTGAATGGCCGCTTCAAGGGGGGCTGGACGACGCGGCATTACGGCCAGCCCGCGCTTGGTGTTCACGCCATCCAGATGGAACTCGCTCAATCGACGCATCTGGTGACGGAGACCCCGCCCTTTGATTACGACGAAGGAAAGGCCGAGGCATTGCGGGATCCCCTGCGCGAGATCCTGGTCCGGTTGGCCGCGTTGGCGCCGATGCTGCTGGCCGAATAGTTGCGTCCCGCGATGGCCGGGGGCGCTTCGCCCCCCGGATCCCCAGAGGATATTTGCGTGAAGAAGAAATACAGGTTTTCCGATCTGCTTGGGAGCAAGACATGAACAATCCCCGTCATAACAGCCGCGATATATATCCCGCCACCGGCACCGAGATCACCGCGAAAAGCTGGTTGACCGAGGCGCCGATGCGGATGCTGATGAATAACCTGCATCCGGACGTGGCCGAGAACCCGCATGAACTGGTCGTCTATGGCGGTATCGGTCGGGCGGCGCGGACATGGAAGGATTTCGACCTGATCGTGGACAGCCTGAAGGCGCTGGAGGAGGATCAGACCCTGCTGGTCCAGTCCGGCAAGCCGGTCGGCGTGTTCCAGACCCACAAGGACGCGCCCCGGGTGCTGATCGCCAATTCCAACCTCGTGCCGCATTGGGCCAATTGGGATCATTTCAACGAGCTGGATAAGAAGGGGCTGGCCATGTATGGCCAGATGACCGCCGGATCCTGGATCTATATCGGCAGCCAGGGCATCGTGCAGGGCACCTACGAGACCTTTGTCGAGGCCGGGCGGCAGCACTACGAGGGCGATCTGACCGGCCGCTGGATCCTGACCGCCGGGCTTGGCGGGATGGGTGGCGCGCAGCCGCTGGCGGCGGTGATGGCAGGGGCCTGCTGCCTGGCCGTGGAATGCGACGAGACCCGCGCCGATTTTCGGCAGCGGACTGGCTATGTCGATGAAAAGACCCATAGCCTCGACGAGGCGCTCGCCATGATCACCCGCTGGACCAAGGCGGGCGAGGCGAAATCGGTGGCGCTGATCGGCAATGCGGCGGAGGTGTTTCCCGAACTGGTCCGCCGCGGCATCCGCCCCGATATCGTCACCGACCAGACCAGCGCGCATGATCCGGTGCATGGCTATCTGCCAAAGGGCTGGAACGTGGCGGAATGGCGGGCGCGTCAGGAAAGCGATCCCAAATCCGTCGAAAAGGCCGCCCGCGCCAGCATGCGCGAGCATGTCGCCGCGATGGTGGATTTCTGGAATGGGGGCGTGCCGACACTGGATTACGGCAACAATATCCGGCAGGTCGCCAAGGAGGAGGGGCTTGAGAACGCCTTTGCCTTCCCCGGCTTCGTGCCCGCCTATATCCGCCCGCTTTTCTGCCGCGGCATCGGCCCGTTCCGTTGGGCGGCGCTGTCGGGCGATCCGGAGGATATCTATCGCACCGACGCCAAGGTGAAGGAACTGATAGACGACCCGCATCTGCATAAATGGCTGGACATGGCCCGCGACCGGATCAGCTTCCAGGGCCTGCCCGCGCGGATTTGCTGGGTCGGGCTGGGGCTGCGCCACAAGCTGGGCCTCGCCTTCAACGAGATGGTCCGCAATGGCGAATTGAAGGCCCCGATCGTGATCGGCCGCGACCACCTGGATTCCGGCTCGGTCGCCTCGCCCAACCGCGAGACCGAGGCGATGAAGGACGGCTCGGACGCGGTGTCGGACTGGCCGCTTTTGAATGCGCTGCTGAACACGGCCTCGGGGGCGACATGGGTCAGCTTGCATCACGGCGGCGGCGTCGGCATGGGCTTTTCGCAGCATTCCGGCATGGTGATCTGCTGCGATGGCAGCAAGGATGCCGATGCGCGGATCGCGCGGGTGCTGTGGAACGACCCGGCGACCGGGGTGATGCGCCATGCCGATGCGGGCTATGACATCGCCCTCGACTGCGCGCGCGAATATCAGCTGAACCTGCCCGGTATCCTGTAAGGGACCGGGCCGGGGCGGGGGGCCGGCATGCCGGCCGCTGGAGGAAGTCAATCGAGAGGGAGGGACGTGACATGAGGATCATGGGCAGGACAGGTGGTGCATATATCCCTGCATTTCTTGTCTCGGCATTCCTGGCTGGCGACGCCGATGCTGCCAGTTGGGTGTTGGACGGAGAAAGCCTGACGGTGGAGGACGTGGCGGGCCTTGCGCGCGACACCGAGGCCGAGATCGAGCTGACGGCGCGGGCGCAGGCGCAGATTGAACAGGGTTTTGACCTGGTGATGGAGGCCGCCCTGCAGGACAAGGCGGTTTACGGGCTGACCGTGGGCGTCGGCTGGAACAAGGACCGGCCGGTCGTGACCATGAAGGATGGCGAGGCGGTGCTTGCCGAGGAATTGCTGACCCAATCGCGCAAGTTCAACCTCAATTCGCTTCGCGCCCATGGTGCCGGGGCGGGCGATCCGATGCCGGTCGAGACTGTCCGCGCCGGGATGGCGATCCGCCTGAACCAGATCGCCACCGGTCAGGCCGGGGTGCAGCCAGAGCTTGCCGAGATGTATCGCCGCCTTCTCGAAGAGGGGATCACGCCGGTCGTTCCCTCGCGCGGGTCGGTCGGAGAGGCGGATATCACCCTGGCATCGCATATCGGCCTGGCGATGGTCGGCGAGGGCGAGGTGTTCCGAAATGGCGAGCGTATCGCGGCGGCAGAGGCGCTGGAGCAGGCCGGGATCGAGCCGTTATCGCCGATTGGCAAGGATTTCCTGTCGATCCTCAGCACCAATGCGCTGACGGCCGGCAAGGCCGCGCTTCTGGCTCATGATCTTCGGGATTACCTGGAAAAGGCGACCGTCGTCTACGCACTGACCCTTGAAGGATTCAACGGCAATGTCGCCCCCTTCCTGGAAGCCACGAATGACATCCGCCCCTATCCCGACAATCTCGCAGGGGCCGCGCCGATCCGCGAGGCGCTGCAGGGCAGCTATCTGTGGGAGCCTTCGGAGGATCGGGCACTTCAGGATCCGCTGTCCTTCCGGACCATGGCCTATGTGCTGGGAAGCAGCCTGTTGGCCGAGCGGGATCTGCGCGAGGCCCTGCTGATCCAGATCAATCACGGCGATGACAACCCCTCGGTGATCGTCGGTGCCTCCGGGCAGGATGCGGAGCCGCAGGTCCGGGGATATCATGTCGAGGGCGATATTTCCGGGGCGATCTTCCCGACCGCCAATTTCGAGATGCTGCCGATCGCGACGCGGGTCGAACAGTTGAATGTCTCGCTGGTGCGCCTGTCGCAGGCCATCGCGATGCAGACCATCCGTTTCGAGAATCCGGACAAGACGAAACTGCCGCGTTTCCTGTCCGCGCCGGAGAATGACGGCCATGCCTTCGGCGCGATCCAGAAACCGCTTGTGGCGCTTCTGGCCGAGAACCGGCAGCTTGGCGCACATCCCGCGGTGGAGTCGATCGCGATGTCGGGCAATATCGAGGATCTCAACAGCAATGCGCCGCTCGCGGTCGCCAATCTGGACGGGATTCTCGACAATCTCTACTGGATGTCGTCGGTGCAGCTTCTGCACGCCGCGCAGGCGGTCGATCTGCGGGAACCGGAAAAGCTTGGTGCACGGACCGGGCCCTTGCTGGAAAGCTATCGCGAACATGTGCCCTTCGTCGACCAGGACCGGGTGTTTTCCGAGGATTTCAGCGCCGGTTACGATTTCCTGACGGCATATCCGGCAGCGCCGGACGGTCAACCGGCACCCTAGGCGGGGCAGAACCCGCTTCGGCTCAGGCGCGCGTCAGGTCGATGGCAAAGCGGAAATAATCCGACCGATAGACCGCCCGCAGCAATTCAAGCGGGCGGCCATCGGTTGATAATGTCAGCCGCTGCATCTCGATCAGCGCGGTCAGCCCATCAAGCTGCAAGAGCCGCTGCTCTTCCCCGGTCGACAGGCGCGCGCTGATGGACTGCCGGGCGGTCCCGATCCGCAGGCCAAGCTCGTCGTCGAAAACCTGGTACATGCGGATATTGATCAAGTCCCTGTCTTGCAAATCCAGCCCGATATCGGGCGGGTAGAAGGCATGCTCGATGGCGATCGGCATCTGGTCGGCGAAACGCACCCGGCGCAATTGCCAGATGGCCCGTTCGTTCAGGGCGGCATGGATATCCTCGCCCGCCGCATTGGTCATGCCCTTGTCGAGGATCTCGGCGCCGGGGTGATAGCCCTGCTCGGCGATGACTTCCTGAAAGCCAAGCAGCCGGCCCATCCAGCGCTCGGATTCATTGCTGCGCAGGAAGGTGCCGCGACCGGGCGTGCGTTCGAACAGGCCGCTATCGACCAGCGGCGCGATCGCGCTGCGGATGGTGATGCGGCTGACGCCGAAATGCCGGCCAAGCTGGGCCTCGGTCATCAGCCGCCCGCTCTCGTCGACCAGCTCGCCGTTCAACGCCTGCCGGCGGATCATCTCGCGCACCTGCACATGCAGGGGCTGGTCAGGTTCGAAGCGGATCTGGTCTGTCATCGGACGGGCCTCGCGGGAAAAACCGGCAATGCAGGGTCAATAGCCGAACCAGCGCGGCAGCCACAGGTAAATCTGCGGCACGAAACCGATCAGCAGCACCGTCATGAACATCGCGACCAGGTAGGGGACGGCCGCGCGCATCACCCGGCCGACGCTGATCCCGCCGATCCCGGCGGCGACGAAGAGGCACAGCCCCACCGGCGGCGTCACCAGGCCGAGCGCCAGCGTCATGCAGGTGAACAGCCCGAATTGCACCGGGTCGATGCCATAGCTTTGGGCCAGCGGCGCGAAGATCGGCACCAGCATGACCATCGCCGCGGCCTGCTCGATGAACATGCCGACGACCAGGTAGACCACCAGCATGATGGCGATGAACATGACCGGGCTGGCGGTGACGCCCTGCACGTAATCCGACACGGCGCGCGGCACGCCCTCGATGGTCAGCCACCAGGTCGAGACATTGCCGAAGGCGATGATGATCATCACCACGGCGGTGACCAGCACGGTGCGCTCCATCGCCGCGAAGACCTGCGCCCAGCTGAGCTCGCGGGTGATGAAGAAGCCTGCGAAAAGCGCATAAACGATGGCCAGGCAGCCGGCCTCGGTGGGGGTGGCAAAGCCGCCGACCACGCCCGCGACCATGATCACCGGCAGGACGGCCGCGACCAGGAAGCGCCGGGAGATCCTGAATATGTCGCGAAGACCGTAGCGGGTGGTGTCGCGCGGATAGTCCTTGCCGCTGACGATCAGCGCCGTCGCGACCAGCAGGGTGATGCCCAACAGGATTCCGGGCACCACCCCGGCCAGGAACAGCGCCGCGATCGAGACGTTCCCGGCCGCGAAGGCATAGATCAGCATCGGCAGGCTGGGCGGCACGATGGGACCGATCACCGAGGAGACCGCCGTCACAGCCGCCGCCAGGTCCGGCTCTCCATATTCCTTTTCGGTGGCCTTGATCAGCATCGAGCCCACCGCGCTGGTATCGGCGATGGCCGAACCGTTGATGCCGCCGAAGAAGATCGACACCAGGACATTGATATGCAGCAGCCCGCCCTTGATCCGTCCGACCAGCAGGCGCGAGAAATCCAGCAGCCGCGACAGGATGCCCGATCCGCCCATCAGCTCTCCGGCAAGGATGAACAGCGGCAGGGCGACCAGCGTGAACTTGTCCAGCCCGGTCCAGAGCCGCTGCGCGAAAAGCGACAGTGGCTGGCCGTCCAGCCAGAAGACCGTGACCGTGGCCAGCCCCAGGGAAAAGGCGATGGGAACCGACAGGGTGATCAGAACCAGGAAGGCGATCAGGTAGATGGCAAGCATGGCGTCAGATTCCCTGTGTGGCGGCATGGGGCAGTGGGTCTTCGTCTCGCGGTCCGGTCAGGGTGATCCCGGCAGTCAGCAGCGCCTGCACCACGGCATAGAGCGCGCCGACAGGCACCGACAGATAGGGAATGACCATCGGCACGCCGAAGACGAAGGGGTCGGAAGAGGTCAGGCCGGACATCGCATATTGCCAGCCATAGACCAGGATCACCGTGAACAGCCCCGCCACGGCCAGCAGGATCGCCAGGGCAAGCCCGCGCCGTATCCGAAGCGAAAGCCGGTCGGACAGGGCGCTGACCAGCACATGCTCACCCCGGCGCATGGCCAGCCCCACGCCGAGGAAGGCGATCCACTGCATCAGGTATTTCGACAGCGGATCGGCGAAATTCAGAGGTGTGAAGATAATGAAGCGGGCGAAGATGGCGGCGCTGATGGCGATCACGATCAGTCCCAGCAAGGCGATGCAGATCGCCCGAACGGTGACATAAAGCGAATGCTCGATCCGCAACAGCCTTGCGTGAATCCGGTCCCGCGTCATCTATCCAGTATCCTGCCCGTCTTGTTTCTTCTTCATGCAAATATCCCGCGGGGGGTGCCGGGGGGCGCGAAGCCCCCCGGCCGGCGCGGGACGCAAGTCCCGATCACTCGATACTGTAGCCCCAACCGCCATCGCCGATCTCTCCGGCTTCGGACTGGATCAGGTCGATCTTGTCCTGCTCCATCCCCGGCTGGCCCACGAATTCGCCCCAGACCTTGTCGATGGTCATCTCCTTGACCTTCTCGTATTCCTCGGGCGGTAGGCTATAGACCTCGACACCCGCCTCCTTCATCTCGGCGACATTCCGGGTGACGTAATCGGCCACGTAATCGACATGCCATTCATGCGCTTCCTGCGCGGCTTCCTCCAGAACGGATGTCACGTCCTCGGGAAGCGCGGCATATTTCTCGGCATTGACCACCAGGACAGAGGCGTAGTTCTGGAAATTCAGGTCCAGCATGTACTTGATCAGCCCGCCCTCGTGGAACTTGGCCGAATAAAAGCTGGCATAGGGCACGGTCAGTCCGTCCACCATGCCAAGCCGCACCGATTCCGGGGTCTGCGGCCAGTCCACCGTGACGCCCGCCGCGCCCCAGGCCTCGTGGCTGCCGATCTCCAGCGGCGAGCGCGAGGCGCGGAACTTCATCCCGGCCAGATCCTCGGCCGTCTCGATCTTCTTCGTCGAGGTGCCGACCTCGCGCGGGCCGCCGATCTCGAAGGTCGAGAACCATTTGAGGTTGACGGGTTCCAGTTCCCCGTTGACGCGCTCCTGCACCTTTTCGCTTCCCATGGCGTTCAGCAACTGGGCGCGGCTCTCGAACAGGAACGGAAAATGGAAGACCTCGAAAGCCGGGGTGATCGAGGCCAGGTTGGCGAAGCTGTCGGCGGCGAAATCCAGGTTGCCGTTCTTGACCGCCTCGAATGTCTCGACACCCGAGCCGAGCTGGCCGCCATGGAAGACCTCGATGGTGATCCGGCCGTCGGATTTCTCGTTGACCAGTTCGGCAAATTTTTCGACGCCCGCGGCGGTCACATCCGTGGATGACAGCACATTGGCCAGCCGGAACGTATGGCTTTCCTGTGCGAAGGCCCCGGAACACAGCGCCATGATCCCGGCGCCTGCCAGCAGGCTGCGTCTTGCAATATCGAACATCTTTTCTCCTCCCGTTTCGTACCTGATTTTCGGGTCAGGCATCCTCTTCCCAGAACGCTTCGACGCCCTGTGCTTTCATGATTTCAAGGATCTTCTCGCGCGGGATCACCCCGCAGCGATCCGCCCATTCCTGCCAGCCGGCCGCCATCCGCTCGACCCGGTCGGGATGCTGCCCGGCCATGTCATGCATCTCGGTCCGGTCGGCCTCCATGTCGTAAAGCTCCCATGGGCCGGGATAGCGGCGGACCAGTTTCCACTTGCCGTCGCGCATGGCGGCATTGCCCTCGTGTTCCCAGAACAGCGGTTCCTCGCGCGTGACGTCCTGCCGGAACGAGGGGCGAAGGCTGACGCCTTCGCAGGGCGGGATGGCATGGCCGTCGCGCGCTGCCGGATATTCGGCCCCGGTGATGTCCAGGATCGTCGCCATGATATCGGGCAGCTGACCGGGAACATGACGGATACCGCCTGCTTCGACCTCTTCGGGCCAATGCACGATCAGCGGTGTGGCGATCCCGCCCTCATGGGTAAAATGCTTGTAGAGCCGGAATGGTGAATTGGACAGGTTGGCCCAGGGGATGCCATAGCTTTGATAGGTGTCCTCGCCCCCCGGCATGATCGACGGATCGTTGCCGATGGTGACCGGGCGGCCGTCGCGGGTCCGGTACTGGGCGATCTTCAGATCCTCGACCAGTTGCCGGGGATCGACATCCTCGGGGATATCCTCGGCGCAGCCGCCATTATCCGACAGAAAGACGATGATCGTGTTGTCCATCTGGCCGTTCTGTTCCAGCGCCTCCAATATCCGCCCGATGCCCTGGTCCATCCGGTCGATCTGCGCGGCATAGACCTCCATCAGCCGGCACAGCCATTCCTTGTTCCCGGCCTCCTCGAAGGGCGGTTGCGACGGATCGCGATCGGTCAGCTGCCACGACGCGTCGATCAGCCCGGCGCGCACCAGCCGGTCCAGCCGTTCCTCGCGCAGCCGATCCCAACCGGCGTCGAAGCGGCCCTTGTAGCGGGCGATATCCTCGTCATGCGCGTGCAGGGGCCAATGCGGCGCGGTATAGGCGACATACATGAAGAAGGGTTGATCGGCATGAGCGGCCTTGTGCCCGCGCACATAATCCGCCGCCTGGTCCGAGATCGCGTCGGTATAGAAGAATTCCGGGTTCCCGACCGCCTCATGCTCGACATTCTCCAGCCCGCGGGTGAGGGTATTGGGGTGATAGAAGCTGCCCGCGCCGATCACCGTGCCGTAGAATTCGTCGAAGCCCCGTTCGGTTGGCCATGCGCCGTTGGGTTTCTCCAGATCCGCCGCGACATGCCATTTGCCGGACATGTAGGTGCGATAGCCGCGTGATTTCAGCAGTTCGGGAATGGTGATGCATTCATCGACCAGGTTGCCGACATAGCCCTCGGGGCCGATGCTGTAGGTCAGCACGCCGATGCCGGTCTGATGCGGATGCAGGCCGGTCATCAGCGATGCGCGCGAGGGCGAGCAGCGGGCGGTGTTGTAGAATTGCGAATAGCGCAGACCGTTTTGCGCCAGCCGGTCCAGGTTGGGGGTCTCAACCTCGCCGCCGTAACAGCCGATATCGGAATATCCCATGTCGTCATTGAGGATCAGAACGATGTTCGGCTGGTTCATGATGATTGCATCCCACGCTGACTTAAATGTTATGACATTTGCCTCTTCAACCGAAATGTGCTGACATTAGTGATTCTTGTCAACAATAAAGTCCGGCGGGAGAAAGCCACGTCCGCCGGGACTTGAATCCGGGGCAGGCCGGGTTCAGAACGTTGAATGCAACGACCGGGAGGCGAATGATGGGCAAGGATGGCGAAGGGAAAACCTGTTGTGGCGCATCGCGTGCCATGCTGTCATCCGATCCGATGGAGCGCGATGCATGGTTCCTGCAGCAGGCCGAAGAGGTCAGCCGCGCCCCGGCAAGCGTGACCGATGAATTGCGCGGGCGGCTGAAGCCGATCCCCGGCGGAATCTACGAGATGGGCGCCCGCCGTTCGAGCTTTCCGGCGGATCTGGACAGCCCGCGGCGCAAGGTGAAGGTCTCGCCCTTCCTGATGTCGCCCCATAGCGTGACCAATGCCGATTATGCCCGCTTCGTCGAGGCCAGCGGCTACCTGACCGTGGCCGAGCAGGAGGGCTGGAGTTTTGTCTTCCACCTTTTCCTGGCCGACCGGGCGGCATGGCCGATCAGCCCGCCGGGGCTTCGCTGGTGGCGCAGGGTGGATGGCGCCTGCTGGTCGGCGCCCGAGGGGCCAGGTTCGGACATCACCGGTCGCGAGGACCATCCGGCCGTGCATATCGCCTGGTATGACGCGCTGGCCTATTGCAACTGGGCGGGGCTGCGCCTGCCGCGCGAAGCCGAATGGGAGCGGGCGGCCCGCGGCGGGCTGGTCAAGCGCAAGTTCCCCTGGGGCGACGAGATGATGCCTGGCGGTGCCTTCGCGATGAACACCTTTCAGGGAAAATTCCCGGATCTGAACACCGCCGAGGATGGCTGGCCCGGCACCGCCCCCGTCGATGCCTTCGAGGCGAATGGCCATGGCATGTTCAACATGACCGGCAATGTCTGGGAATGGGTGCAGGACCGCTTCGGCCCACGCCCCCCGGCGGGACGCCTGCCCGAGACCGATCCCGCCGGACCCACCGAGGGCCATGCGCGGGTCCAGCGCGGCGGGTCATATCTGTGCCATGCCAGCTATTGCGACCGCTATCATGTCCATTCCCGGACCCGCAACGACCCCGACAGCTCGACCGGGAATTGCGGTTTCCGGGTGGCCGCCGATCCGTAATGCCCGGCGGCAGGCCGGTTCCTATTGCCAGATGATCAGCCCGGGCAGCCAGATCAGGGTGAGGATCAGGACCAGCGTGCAGGCCAGGTAGGGCAGGCAGGCGCGCACGACCTCCCAGATGGAGGTGCCTTTCGGTGCCACTCCGAGCATGACGAACAGCAGCAACCCGAAGGGCGGCGTGGCAAGGCTCAGCTCCAGCGCCAGCAGCATGATGATGCCGAATTGCAGCGGATCGATCCCCTGCATGGCGATCAGCGGCATGAAGATCGGCAGGGTCAGCATCATGATCGACAACTGGTCCATGAACATCCCGAGCAGGACCAGCACCGCCAGCATGGCGAGCAAGGTGGCATGCGGTCCAAGCTCGAATCCCGCCATCCATGCGACCAGCCCCGCAGAGGCGCCGGAAAAGGCCAGAAGTTGCGAGAAGGTCGAGGAGGCGAGGATGATCACCAGCATCATGACCGAGACCGACAATGTGCCCCATAGGGCCTTCTCGACCGCCGGCCAGCGCAGCTTGCCATAGAACAGCGCCAGGATTGCCACTGCCAGCACCCCGAAGGCGGCGGATTCGGTCGGGCTGGCCACGCCGAGGATGATCAGCCCGATCACGGCGAAGATCACCAGCCCCATCGGCGCGACATCGCGAAGCATCGCCAGCGCCTTTTCGCGGGTCGGCACCGAGACAGGCGAGACCGGCGGCGCGGCCTCGGGGTCGATCCAGACATGCAGCCGGATCACCGCCAGATACATGACCGACAGGATGATCCCCGGCACCACGCCCGCCAGAAGCAACGCGCCGACATCGATCTTGGCCAGCGAGCCCAACAGCACCGCCAGCGACGAGGGCGGGATGATCATCGCGATGCTGCCGGTGGCGATGATCGGGCCCATGATCAGGCTTTTCTTGTAGCCGCGCTTTTCCATGTCGGGCATCAGGGTCGAGCCGAGCATGGCGGTATTGGCGATCGAACTGCCTGACAGCGTGGCGAAGATCGTGCCGCCGATCACCGTCAGATAGGCCAGCCGCGCCCGGATCGCGCCAAGGATCTTGTCCAGCGCGTCGAAGACCCGCACCGCCATGCCGGTATGGAACAGCAGCTCTCCCATCAGGATGAAGAGCGGCACCGGGACCAGCGCGAAAGAGGTGATCGAGGAGGTCGCATTGGCGATCAGCTGGTCGATCCCGCCCAGCCCGCCCATGAAGGCCACCGCGCCGATCAGGTTGACCGTCAGGAAGGCGATGACCACGGGCGTGCCCAGGGCCATCAGGAACATGACTCCGCCACCCAAAAGCAGCGCCGCCGCTTGCCAGCTCATCCTTGCCCCTCCCTATGCCGAGACCGAGCCCTGCGGCTCGAAACGTCGTTGCAGGATCAGCCGCAGGCATTCGGTGCCCATCAGGATGAAGCCGGTGGCGAGGATGCCGTAAGAAATCCATTCCGGCACCGCGATGGACCGGACATCCATGCCGCCCCGCAACCACTTGTCATATCCGACCATCGCCGAGCGCCAGCCGAGGATCAGCAGCGTGAGCGTCGAGATGGCGAGGGCCAGCGCCCCGGCGAATTTCCGGCCTGTGGGCGGGAGCAGCTCGACCAGCGAGGTGACGGTGATATGCCCGCGCCGGCGCATCAGCCATGGCGCCCCAAGCATGGTCGCGAAGAGCAGCGCATATTCGATCAGCGTGCTCGAGGCCCGGATGGAGCCCAGCCCCAGAAAGCGCATTGTCACATCGCCAAGGATCAGCCCGGTTGCCACCAGAAGCGAGATCACGGCAAATCCCGCTAGCAGGTGAATCAGGCCCGAATACAGCTTGCCCAGAATGGCCATCATGCCCTCAGCGATCGTAGAAGGTTTCGCGCAGCCGGTCGTAATAGGCCGACCCCGAATCCTCCAATGCCTGCCACGAAGTGTCATAGGCGGCATCGAGGAATGCCTCGGCGGCCTCGCCTTCAAGCTGGAAGGTCTCGACCCCGGCTTCGGCAAGCTCGGCCTCGGTTTCCTTGGCCAGTTCCGTGAAATGTTCGCCGCTCTGGACTTCCCAATCGGCGGCGGCCTGTGTCAGCAACTCTTGTGCCTCGGGCGCCAGCCCCTCCCAGGCTTCGGGATTGAGCACGATCGACAGATCGCCCTGGAAGAAACCCGGATCGATGCGGTATTTCAGGAACTTGTCCCAGGACAAATCGCGTATCCCGATCATCGGAAAGCCCAGCCCGTCGAAGGTGTTCCGCTCCAGCCCGGTATAGACATCGGGCACCGGAACCGAGATCGGCACCGCGCCAAGGGATTCGAAGAACTTGTTATAGATCGGCAGGGCGCGAAGCTGCATGCCCGACAGGTCCACGCCGCCATCCTCGGTGCGCTTTGGCTCGCCGACGGTGTAGATATAGAAGCGAATATCCGAATCCGGGCGGCCAAGCAGATAGACGCCCAGCTTCTCGAGCATCGCCTCGCGCATCACTTCCAGCCCGCCATTCTCGCGGGTTTCCACCGGATCGACGGTGCCGCCGACAAAGGCATAGGCCTCGGGCAGCGAGCCGATGGAGTAGGTGGCGGGGCCGTATTGCATATCGACGATGCCACGGCTGACGGCGTCGATTTGCTGGTTGGGCGGAAAGACCTCGGGCCCGCCCATCATCTGGATCTGCACCACGCCCTTGCCGCGTTCGTTCACCAGTTCGACGAAGCCCTGGAAGCTCTGCGCGAAGGCAAGGTTCGGCGGAAAGGCCGAGACGGCCTTGAGCGTGGTTTCGGCATAAGCCGCCGCGCTGCCCATAAGCGCGACGAGGCCGCTGGCGGCGAATAGTCTGAACATCTGGCGGGGGGGTTTCATTCGGTCAACTCCTGCTGGTCATTGTTCTGGCGGGGATCGGCGCGGCTCATCCGCGCTCGTGACGGGCTGGTTCCACAGTCCCGCATTGCGGACCGCCGCCAGGAACGCCCCAAGCCGTTCGCGGCGATAGGCGTCGATGTCGCGGTCCGAGTAATCAAAGAAGCCCTGTCCGGTCCGCAGACCGATCTGGCCGTTCTCCATCTTGTCATTGACGATGGCGGGGGCGGCAAAGCGCTGCTCCCCGGTCGCCTGCGTCATGTAGCGGCTGGCGTGAAACAGGATGTCGCCACCGCCCCAATCGATGAATTCCAACAGCCCCAGAACCCCGAAGCGCAGGCCGAAGCCGTATTTCACCGCGCGGTCGACGTCTTCGGCGCTGGCCACGCCCTCTTCGACCAGCCGCGCCGCCTCGTTCATCGCCAATGCCTGGATGCGCGGGACGATATAGCCGGGCGAAGCCTTGCAGCGCACCGGAACCTTGCCAAGCTGTTCGAGGATCCGTTCCAGCCGGGCGAGGGTGTCGGGCTCGGTCTGGTCGCTCGGGCTGATCTCGACCAGCGGCACGAGGAAGGCGGGGTTGAGCCAATGCGCGTTCAGCGTCCGGCCGGGCAGGGCGGTCAGGCCCGCCAGTTCGGTTGCCAGCATGGTGGAGGTGGTCGAGGCAAGGATCGCGTCGCTTTCCGCGTGGCGATCCACCAGCGCAAAAGCGGCGGCCTTGGCGTCGTGGGTTTCCGGCACCGCCTCGAAGATCAGCTCGGCCCCGGCAAAAGCGGCCTCGGCCCGATCCGCCGGGTGGACCGAGACCCGGCCAAGGATGTCACCGACAAGCGCGGGATCGAACCCGCCCAGATCCGCGACCATGCTCAGGCTGCTGCCGATTTCGGCCAGCGCCTCGTCTTTCAGGCGCCGGAAATCCGCCGGATCGCGGGGTTTCATGTCCAGAAGCCGGACATCATGCCCGCCATGCGCCATGGCATGGGCGATCCCCCGGCCCATCCGGCCCGCGCCGAGGCAGAGGACCGGCCGCCGGCTCATGCCGCCGCCCCGGCCAGTGACAGCTTGCCACCCTGCAAAAGCTCGGTCATCTCGGCCCGGCTCAGGCCCGACAGACCCATCGCCTCGATCGTGCGCGGCCCGTGGCGCAGATCCCGCCCGGTCACCGCAGAGGCCAGCGCCAGCAGCCCCTTGGCCACCGGCACATCGACCCCGGCCCAATCGGCGACCGAGACCAGCAGCGCAAGGCCATAGGCGATGTCTTCGCTCATGTAGCGGTGATCGTCGAGATTCAGCTTTTCATGCCAATCGCCCGAGCCCACCAGCTTGTCATGGGCCAGGTTGCCATACATCCACTGGTCGGTCTCGTAATGATCTCGCAGCGGGAAATGCGGGGCGGTATATCCAAGCGTCTCGCGCAGGGTGATGCGTTCCCCGTCCAGCGCGTCATGGATTCGGCGGATCGAGGGTTGCGTGCCCTCGTTATGGATATCCCAACGGTCGAAATGCTCGATCGGTCCGGCATTCATCAGGATCAGCGGCGGGTGGATGATCGGCCCGGCATTCATCAGCGCGCCGGACAATGCGTCCTCGGACCGTTCGATCACGCCGGGAAAGGCGCGTCCTATAATCTCCAGGGCGCGATCGGTCAGCCTTGCGGGAAAGACACCGGTCGGCAGGCGCGAGGCGCGGGTGGTGATGCGCACGGCATCCGGCCCCTGCTTGCGCGCGAGCCATGGCAAGGTGCCGGTTTCGGCCAGCGCGATATCGGCGCTGCAACCGGCCTCGCGCAGGATTTGCGCCATGCGCAGGCTGCCGAAACTGCCGGGGGCGAGGAAGATCACCTGCCCGTCCCGCAGATGCGGGGCAAGGCTGCGGGCGATATCTTCCTGCGAGAAGGCGGGCGTCGGGATAAAGATCAGCTCGGCGCCGTCCAGCGCCGCTGCCAGATCATCGGTCGCCCGGACGGCAATCTCGCGGCTGCCCTTGTGGTCGATCAGGGTCAGCTCGGATGCGTCGGATTGCGGCCCGTTACGCCGCCACCAGCCAATCTGATGCCCGGCCTCGGCGAAATCCGCCACGGCGGCAAAACACCCATTCCCTCCGCCTATCACTGCTATCTTCATCTTTCCTCCTGTTCATCGATGTCACTGCGAATAGATTGATGAAAATGAGCAGATGCCACGCCTTGCTATAATAATATTTCAAATTTGTAAATATGCATTTGCACATATAAGCGCGGACCAACTCATTTCGCGGATTGCTCCTTTGGGCGGCCCGCGTGTCTCTTCTTCATGCAAATATCCTCTGGGGGTCCGGGGGGCGAAGCGCCCCCGGCCATCGCGGGACGCAATCCTGCCCGCGCCTCTAGATCGGCACCCCGCCGATACTCGCGCCGCCGCAAACATAAAGCGTTTGCCCGGAGACGAACCCGGCCTCGGGTTCGGCAAAGAACATGAAGGCGCGGGTGATATCCTCGACCGTGCCGAGCCGTCCGACCGGCAGGCGCGCGGCAAGGTCGCTTTCGGCATCGCTGCCTTTCGGGACGATGCCCCAGAAATTGTCGGTCTGCACCGGACCGGGGGCGACGACATTGACGGTGATCCCATGCGGGGCAAGCTCCAGCGCCCATGTCCGGGCCATGCCGATGATGCCCGCCTTGCTGGCCGAATAGGATGTCCGCGTCTTCGCCCCGAGCGCCGCGCGAGAGCCGTTGAACAGCACTCGCCCGAAACCCCGCTCTTTCATCGCGGGCAGGAAGGCCTGTAGTAATTGCAGTGCCGCGCCCAAGTGAAGCTGGGTGAGGGTCTGCATCTCTTCGACGCGGGCATCCTCGATCAGGTTGGGCAGGATGATCCCGGCATTATGGACCAGATGCGTCACCCGGTGCCGCGCGGCGATCTCGGCTGCGGTTTGGGTCACGGCCTGCTGATCGGCCAGATCGGCGGTGACCTCCTCGATCCCCTCGGCCCCGGATCGGTGCCGCGCGATCGAGACGACATGCCAGCCCCGCCCCCGCATCGCCTGCGCCAGATCGGCGCCGATGCCCTTGTTTCCGCCGGTGATGACGGCCGTGTAATCGCTCATTCTCTCAGCCCTCCTTCTCGATCAGTGCCAGCACCCGCAGCGGACTGCCAGAGCCGTTCTCGATCTTGAGTGGCGCCGCGAGCAGGATGGCCCCGGCCGCCGGCAACCGGTCCAGATCGCACATGCATTGCAGCCCGTAGCGCCCCGCGCCATGCAGGGTGGCATGGGCCGGGTAGGGCGGATCCAGATGCCCCGCCTGCCCGGCATCGGTTCCCACCGTCTCGGTTCCGAAGCCGCGGATGTCGCGTTCCTCGACCAGGAAGCGGATCGCCTCGGGCGAGGGGCCGGGGGAATGCGCGCCATCCTCGCGCAGGTTCAGATAGGCCGCGCCCTGGCGTTTCGACCAGTCGGTGCGCAGAAAGACCCAGCAATCGGCGGGGACCCGTCCGTGGAGATCCTCCCATGCGTGGATATGCGCGACCTCCAGAAGTGCATCCTCGTCCGCTGCGGCCTCTGCGGTGAAATCGATCACCACGACCGGGCCGACGAAATTGCGCACCGGGATAGAGTCGGTGGCGCCATTGGGCACGTCCCGGCCGGTGATCCAATGGCTTGGCGCGTCGAAATGCGTGCCGGTATGCTCGTTCATGGTGATCTCGTTCCAGCGCCATGCCGGGCCGCGATGGTCATAGGCGCTGACCTCGGTCTTGCGGAAGGCCGCGCATTGGGCGAATTCCGCTGGCAGGACCATGACCGGGAAATCCGGGGTCAGCCGGTGGGTGAGGTCAACTACCTCGACCCGGCCCAAGGCGAGCGCGCCGGATAATTGCGCGAGTATGCCGGTCATGTGACTGCTCCTTTGCTGCATCGATTCGGTTGGAGCCGGGGTGCTGGTTGCGTCCCGCGATGGCCGGGGGCGCTTCGCCCCCCGGACCCCCAGAGGATATTTGCATGAAGAAGAAATGCAGGTGATCTCATGTCATTTCGCCAGTGCTTCGCGGATGGCCAGAGCCGGGTCGTCGCGCCAGCGGGCATGGAGGTCGCGGGCGATCTCTCCGGCCGTTGCCTCTTCCTGCCCAGCGATCAAGGCCGAGACGATCGCGCGGGCCAGCGCCGAGGGCGTCACTTTCGGGGGCGGCAATTCCTGGTGCCATTCGTCGTCCACCGGCCCGGTATAGAGGTTCATCACCCGTACGCCGCTGCCACGCATATCGGCGCGCATGCCATGCGACATCGCCAGCGCGGCGGCGCCCGTGGCCGAGGTCATGCCATGGACGGGCTGAGGCACCAGCGCGCCGATGGGCAGGATATTGACCCATGCGGTGGCGTTGTTCACTCCGTCCTCGCCCCGCGCGACCATGGCGCGGCCGAATGTCTGCGCCAGCCGCATCAGGCCAAGGCAGCCGGTCTCGATTTCCTGTCTTGCGAAGATCGTGTCCGGGCGCGCCAACGCGCCGCCCGGGCGGATGAAGCGGGCATTGTTGATCAGGATATCGGTCTTGCCGCCGATCTGGGCGGCCAGCTCCCGGGCCGAGTCGATATCGGTCACGTCCAGCGGCATGATGCTGCAATTCCCGATCTCTTCCAGCTCGCGGCGGGCGGGGAAGGGTTTCCACGCTTCGGGCAGGCCCAGGAAGATGTGCGATGCACCGGCCTTTTGCAAGGCGCGGGCGAGGGCGGGAGCCTCGGGCGCGCGGGCGTCGGTGATCAGCACGCGGCGGTGGCGCGGATCGCAGGACAGGGCGCGCAGGGCGGGATCGTCTTGCATATGGGGGACCTCCTTGAGGGGCAGGGCGAGCAGGATCGCCTGGCCGGCAGCGTCGATGCGGTTGATCACCCGCACCCGGTCATCGCCCGAGACATCGCCATGCAACCGGCAGATCAGCGATGGCCCGGCATCCAGAAGCACCGTGCCGATGCGGATCGGCAGCCGGTCGCGGAAATGCGTGTCGGGGGTGGCGCGGATCGTGGTTTCGGCGATCAACTGGCCCATCGGATCGGTATCACGCCATTCCAGCGCTTCGGACAGGCAGCTGCGGCACAGGTCGCGGGGCGGATACTGGATGCGCCCGCAATCGGCGCAATGTTGCAGCGCGAACCGGCCCTCGGCGGCCATGACGCTCAGGCCGGTCGCGGCGCGAGACCGGGTTCCGGGCGGCGAAACCGGCACCCGCGTCCGCTTGAGCGGGTTCTTTTTCGGCGGTGGTTGCAGGGGTTTGGTCATGCGCCCTCACCTTCGATGATCGCGGCGGCCGAGCAGATGCCGCGGTCGTAATTGACCATGCCGAAGCCCGAGACCAGCGCCCTTGCTGCTTTTGCCACCTGTGTCGGCCCGGCGGTTGCGGTGACCTGGCGGACTGCCTCGGTCAGGCCAAGGAAACCGCCCGCCGCCCCGGCCTGTCCGGCCGAAAGCTGCCCGCCCGAGCTGTTATGCGGGAAATCCCCGTCTGTGGTCGTGTCGCGGGAGGCGAGAAAGCGCGCGCCCTCGCCCTTGGGGCAAAAGCCCAGATCCTCGGCCTGCATGGCGCAGATCACCGGGTAATCGTCATAGGTCTGCAGCAGGTCGATATCGCTCGGCCCGATCCCGGCGGCGTCCCACATGTCCGGCGCGTCTGCGGTCCAGCCGCCGCGATATTGGGCGGGATCGTCGGGAAAGGCGTTGTGACGTTCTATCGTGGCGCGGATGCGGGCATGGGGCAGGCGCAGCGCGCGGGCGCGATCCTCGGACATGACCAGGAACGCTTCGGCCCCGGCGCAGGGCATGACGCAATCGAACAGGCAGAGCGGGTCCGAGATCATCCGCGCGCCAAGGTAATCGTCAAGGCCGAGCGCGCCGCGCAGCAAGGCCTGCGGGTTGCGGCGGGCATTGGCGCGTTGGGCGGTGGCGATCCTGCCAAAATCCTCGCGCGTGGCGCCGTATTTTCGCATGTAGTGATCGGTCAGCAGAGCAAAGACCGCGTTCGGGCCGCCCGCCCCATAGGGATAGCTGGCATCCATCGCGAAACGGCTGAAGGATTGCAGCAATCGGCGGAAACTGTCGGGCTCGTTGGCGTCCCCGGCGGTGCAGGCGACGATCTCGGCCTCGCCCATTTGCACGGCGCGGGCGGCGCGGCGCAGGGCGACGACACCGCAGGCGCCGCCGACCGTCACGGTTTCCAGCCAGCGCAGGTCGAGGCCGAGATGATCGGCCAGGCCCGGCGCAGAGTCTGGAAACAGCGAGAAGGATGACACCGTCAGCCCGTCGATTTCGCGCGGGGTCAGCCCTGCCGCCTTCAGCGATCCACGCAGGGCGGAGCCGAGCCAGTATTGCGCCGGATGCGGAGAGAACCGCGTATAGGGCATGGTGAACGGCGCGGCGACGACCACGCCGTCATAGGGGGCGGGGGCGGTCATGCCTGCCTCTTTTTCAGATGCCGCAGGTCATGGGTTTCCGGCTGCCCGACCAGCGCGGCGGCGCGGGTTTTCAGCTCGGCCCGTTGCAGTTTGTTGGTCGCGGTCAGCGGCAGGGCGTCGGTCAGCGCGATATAGCCGGGGATCTTGTAATAGGCCATGCGATCCAGCGCCCATGCGGCAAGGTCTTCGGGTGCAATATCGGCGCGGGGGACGATCAGCGCGAAAACCTCATCGCCGCGCAGCTCATCGGGGACGGCGGCAATGCCGACCGAGGCAATGGCGGGGTGGCGGGCAAGGATCGACTCGACCTCGACCGCGGCGATATTCTCGCCCGAGCGGCGGATCACGTTCTTCTTGCGGTCGACGAAATGGATCTGCCCGTCCGGGGCGCGGCGGACGATATCGCCGGTATGGAACCAGCCGCCTTGCCATGCCTCGGCGGTGGCGTCGGGGTCGTGCAGATATTCGCGGAAGAAGCCCTGATGCGGATCGAAACCCGCAGCGCGGACCAGCAATTCGCCCTGTTCGGCGGGATTGCCGTCCTCGCCCTCGATTCGCATTTCCATCGCCGGGCCCGGTTGGCCGAGTGCGCTCTGGCCCACGCTGCGGGGCGTCCGGCTGGCGGCGATGACTGCGCCCGCGCCGGTCTCGGTCATCGCCCATGCCTCGATCAGCGGAAAGCCGAAGCGGTCCTCGAATGGCCCGTGCAGCTTGGGATCGACCCCGGCGCCAAAGCCGAAGCGGACGGAATGGCTGCGGTCCAGCGGGCTGTCCGGCAGTCCCATCAGGATCGAGGGCATGACGCCAAGGTAGTGCAGGCAGGTCGCGCCGCTCTCTGCGACCGATTGCCACCAGCTGCGCGGATGGAACCGGTCCAGCGCGATCAGGCAGCCGCCCACCGCGATCATCGCCATGAAGGAATAGGCCATGGCGTTCATGTGAAAGATCGGCAGCGGGGTCAGCATCCGCTCTCCATCGGAGGACAATGCGCAGAGGCTGCCCTCTTGCGCATACCACTGGCCCGCCCGCAGGAAATATTCATTCGTCAGTACGCAGCCCTTGGGCCTGCCGGTGCTGCCCGAGGTGAACAGCACCGCCGTCTCGTGGGTGCGGCCGGGGATGTCGTCGAAGACCGGTCCCGACGTCAGTTGCGCGATGGCCTCCCCCGGCGCATGGACCGGCACGCCGGGGATGGCGGCCTGTAGATCGGCGTGGCGGGACCGGATCGCGATGATCAGCGCCGGGCGGGTCAGGCTGGCCATATGTTCCAGCTCGGCGGCGCGCAGATCGGGATTGATCGGCACGACCGACAGGCCGAGTCCGTTGGCGGCCAGCCAATACAGGAAGAAATCCGGGCGGTTTTCCAGAAGCAGCATCAGCCGCATGCCCCGAACCGCCCCGGCGGCCTGGAGGGATTCGCGGATCGCCCGCACCCGGGTTGCGGCCTCGGCATAGGTCAGTTCGATTGCGTCCCGCGATGGCTGGGGGCCAGCCCCCGTCGCCGGGTGGTTCTCGAACCAGTGGCGCACCACCCGACAACCCCCGGGATATTTGGATGAAGAAGAAGCCGGCGGAGAAGAGCGTTTGTCTCGATCGGCGGAGGGGGCGTCATCGAGTGAAATGCCATAGGCCCGCGCGGTTTCCGGCAGCACGCAAAGGAATGGGCGATCTGGCCAGCGGTTTGCGGCGGTGGCGAAGGCGTCTGCGACGGTATCGGCCTGCATCGGGTTCATGGCAGCAACTGGATATTGCCGAAGGCGGCGTCGCAATTCAGGATATCGACCCGCTTCCCGGCGATCATGATCTTGCCGTCCACCCGCTTGAGGTGATGGCGCACGGTCAGGGCCAGCAGCATCTGCTCGTCCAGCCGCGTCTCGACATAGTGCATCTGCGTGACCACCCGCGCCTCGTCATCCGAGACTTCCTCGATGCGGGGGCGGTTCAGCACATGGTGACAGCGGCTTTTCGGTTTCTGGCTGAAGGTGCGCGCGCCGTGCAGCCGCTCGACCCGCAGGCGCAGCATGAAATTGTCTTCATAGAGCAGCGAGGTCTCGTTGATCGGGTCCTGCTGGTTCCAGTTCAGCGGCATCCAGTAGATGGCCTCGGGCAGCCACAGATCCAGCCAGTCGTGAAACTGGCCCTGGTCCAGCATCCATGCCTCGTCATAAACGAAATCGGTGATCTCTTCGGGTTTCATGCCGCACCCCCGATCATGAAGCGCTTCCAGGCGTTGAACTGGTTGCGCATCTGCCGCTCGGTCGTGCCGTTCAGCACGGCCTCTTGCGACAGGTCCTCGCCCTCTTCGTAGAGCCGCTGGACATTCACCCATTCAAGCCCGTCGGCCATCAACCCCTCCTGCGCGCGCTCATACATTTCCAGATCGTCATGCCCGACCATCGAGGTTGGCGCGTTGATCATCCGGTTATACATCGCGGTGCGGGCGACAAGCTGGTCGGGGGCGCCGTCCAGCCGGAAGATCCAGCTTTCCACCAGCGTCTTGTCGGCGGCAAGCGGGATGAAGTTGCGCAATTGCTGGATCGGGCCCTTGATCATGATATTGGGGAAATAGACCGTGTTATGCCGGTTCTCGCCGAGGATTTCCTTGGCGCGATCCTCTCCGTAAGCCTCGACCATCGACTCGAAATAGCCGGGGATCGCCGAGTAATCCGAATGGATCGAGTGATGCACCCCGGTATGGCCGTGCCCGTTTGGCCATGTGCGGATGCCCATGTTCTCAAAGAATTCATAGGGCGACATGAAGGGCGCGATAATCTCCATCGCCGGGGGCTTTGGGGTGTCCTCGGTCTTGTCCATCGACTCCCAAATCTTCACGGCGGTGCCGGCGCTGGATTCATGCGCGACCATCGGGTGGCACGTGTCGGTCTGGTTCTCGACCAGCATCTTCCAGTTGCAGCGATGCATGTAGCGCAGCGGCGCGCCCGCCACTGTCAGGCTGCCCACCGGCGAGCGGTCCACCATGTTGTCCAGCGAGGACAGCGAGTCGCCGAAGAAATCCTCGAAAGCGATCCCCTCGCGCGCCAGCCGGGCAAAGATGAAGCCGCGGTAATTATGCCATGAGCCGACCGCGGCCATGCCCTTGGCGGCCTCGGTCCCCTCCAGTCCAGTGCCCTGATAGCCCTTTTTCAGTGGGATCGCGAGCAGGCAGCCATCGGTCTTGAAGGACCATGCGTGATAGGGACAGCGAAAGAACTTGCCGGTATTGCCCGCCTTGTCGATGGCGATCTTGGTGCCCTTATGCGGGCAGCGGTTATACAGCACCTTGATCTCGCCATCCGAATGGCGGACCTGCAACAGCGGCTGATCGCCGATCTGCGTGGTGATGTAATCGCCGGGATTGGGGGTCTGGCTTTCATGGCCGACATAGACCCAGCTATTGGGAAACAGGTTGCGCATTTCCAGCCGGAAGATCCCGGGGCTGGTATAGACATCGCGATGCACCTGTTCGGGCCGGATCACGCGGTCGATGACCTCGTGGATCTGTTGTGTTTCATCGGTCATTTGCTTCTCTCCCTGTTTGCCCCCGGATCTCGTCAGAGGTCCAGCTTGAGCCGGGACGACAAGGCCCGGCTGACACAGATCTGCATGACATCGCCGGCGCTGCGCTCGGCGTCGGACAACACCACGTCGCGGTGATCGGGTGTGCCCTCCAGCACCGCGGTCTGGCAGATCCCGCAATCGCCGCGCTGGCAATCATAGATGACGTCGAGGCCGTTTTCCTCCAGCACCTCGATGATGGTCTGTCCCGGCGGCACGGTAAAGACCTGCCCGGTCGAGGCGATCTCGACCTCGAAGGGGCTGTCGCCCGCCTCGGGTTCGGGCGTGTCGAACAGTTCGGTATGGATACGCTCGGGCGTGAAACCCGCCGCCTCGGCCGCCTGCCGCGTGGCATCGATCATCGGACGCGGGCCGCAGACATAGACATGCGTGCCCGGTGCCGCCGCCGCGACCAGATCGGCGACGGGCAGGGGGCCGCCCGCCTCGTCATCGCGATGCAGCGCGATCTGCTCGCCATGCGCGCCCGTCAGGTGATCGGCATAGGCGGCGACTGCCGCCGAGCGGGCCGCGTAATGCATCCGCCAGTCCCGTCCGCCGCGCGCCAGCGCAGTCGCCATCGAGATCAGCGGCGTGACCCCGATCCCCCCGGCCAGCAACAGCGCGGGCGCGTCCCCGGTATCCAGCGGAAAATCATTCTGCGGACCGCGCGCCGTGATCTGGTCGCCCACACCTAGGTGATGCATCCACTTGGAGCCGCCCGCGCCCGCATCGTCGCGGCGGATTGCCAGCAGGTATTCTTCCGGGTTTTCGGCATCACTGCCAAGGTCGATCAATGAATATGCATTGGTCTTTCCGCCAGGCAGAGCCACCCGGATATGCGCCCCGGCATCATAGGCGGGCAGCTTCCCGCCATCCGCCGGGACCAGTGCGATCTCGCGGATACCATCGCCCGGATCGGCGATTCGCGTCACGGTCAATTCAAGCTCTTGGGCGGCAGACCCGGTCGGGGAAGGCTGTGTCGTCGGCATTGTCCGATCCTGTTGGCGTTGCACAAATTCCTGCGCTGGCTGGCGATCTTGGGGCCGCCCTGTTTCGGAAAATATGAAATATCATGCTTTCTCCTGTCAATCTTTAAACTTAAAAAAATGCAGTTTCATATTTTTCTTGCGTGAAGGGGGCGTTTGGTGAGAGGCTTTCGGAAAAAGATTCGTCAACCGGGAGCCACCTCATGAAGCATTTCAATACCCGCCTTCTGGCAGCCACGGCCGCCCTGTGCCTGTCGGCCCTGCCATCGCTTGCGCAGGACGTGACCCTGCGCCTTTCCAACTGGCTGCCGGTGTCGCATCCGGTGGTCAAGGATATCATGGTGCCCTGGGCCGAACAGGTGAAGGAAGCGACCGAGGGCCGGGTCGAAGTCCAGATCCTCGACGCCCCCCTGGGCCCGCCGCCCGCGCATTTCGACCTTGTCTCGTCGGGCGCGGCCGATATCGCATTCTCGGCGCATAGCTATACGCCGGGGCGTTTCTCGCTGACGCAGCTTGCCGAACTGCCCTTCCTGACCCCGAGTTCCGAGGCGAATTCAGTCGCCTTCTGGCGGGTGTGGGAAGAGATGCTGGCCGAGCAGAACGAACATGCCGGGGTCAAGGTGCTGGCGCTGTTCGGGCATGGGCCGGGGCAGCTTTTCACCACCTCGAAACCGGTCAGTCCCGTCTCGGGGCTCGAAGGGGCCAAGATCCGTGTCGCGGGCGAGGTGACGGATCAGCTTGTCACGAATCTGGGCATGGTCTCGGTCCAGGCGCCTTCCTCGGAAAGTTACGAGTTGCTGCATAACGGCGTCGCCGACGGGATCGTGTTCCCCTATGAATCCGTGCCCTTCTTCAAGCTGGACGATACGGTGAAGCAGGCGCTGACCGTCGATGGCGGCATGTATAACGTGTCCTTTTTCATGGTCATGAACCAGGCGCGCTATGACAGCCTGTCAGAGGCCGACCGTGCCGCGATCGACAAGGTCTCGGGCGAGGCGCTGGTGCGCATGGCGGGCAAGGCATGGGATGCCGCCGACAAGGCCGGGCGCGAGGCGATGGAGGGCAAGGTCGCCTTCACCCCCGCCGAGGGCGATGACCTGGCCGCGCTGCAGGCCGCGTCGGATTCGATCTATGAATCTGTGCGCGGGAAATACGAGGCCAAGGGCGTCGATTTCGACGCGGCACTGGAGATGTTCAAATCCGAGATCGAGAAAGTGCAGGCCGGGGAATGACGGTCGAGCAGCTGCGTGCCGGCATGCGAACCGTCACCGCGGTTCTTCTGGGCGTGCTGCTGGTCGCACTGACCGCGGTGACGGTGGTGGACGTGGTCGGCCGTTACGTTTTCAACAGCCCGCTATCGGGAGGCACGGAACTGACCGAGCTTCTGGTCATGGGCGTCGTCTTTGCCGGGCTGCCCGCCATCACGCTGGATGACGGCCATATCACCGCCGATCTGTTCACCCAGCTATTCAGCTCGCGCGGCAAGGAAATACAGCTTTTCTTCGCGCGCGTCCTGTCCGCTGTCGCATTGGCGTTTGGAGGCTGGCAGCTATGGGAGCACGGGGCGCGGCTGGCCGGCTACAACCAGACCACGCTCTACCTGAAAATCCCGATGGGTCCGGTGGCACAATTTGCCGCCGTGATCTGTGTGGTCTCGGCGGCGATGGTCCTTGCAATGGCGGTGCTGCGGGTCCGGCGCGCCGAATAAGATCAACCGAATATGGCTCTGGCAGGGAGGTAACATGGACTGGCCCTTTGGGATGGCGATCCTGTTCGCGATGCTGTTTCTGGGAATCCCGATCGGGTTCTCGCTGGTCCTGGTCGGCATTGTCGGCATTTCCAGCATCATCGGCCTGGACCCCGCCCTGTCCATGCTGGGGCAGATCTTTTTCGACACCGCGCGCAGCTATTCCCTGTCGGTCGTGCCGATGTTCCTGCTGATGGGCAATTTCATCGTGCAGTCAGGGGTCGCCGACGAGATCTATGACGCCGCCAATGCGTGGCTGCGGCACCGCAAGGGCGGGTTGGCGATGGCGACCGTGGTGGCCTGCGGCGGGTTCGGCTCGGTCTGCGGCTCGTCTCTGGCGACGGCGGCGACGATGGGCAAGATTGCGCTGCCCGCGATGCGGCGGCACGGCTATTCCGACAGTCTTGCCACTGGCAGCATCGCTGCGGGCGGCACGCTTGGGATCATCATCCCGCCATCGGTCATCCTGGTGATCTATGGCATCCTGACGCAGCAGGATATCGGCAAGCTGTTTCTGGCAGGCATCATTCCTGGCCTGCTCGGGGTGATCGGCTACATGATCGCCGTGCGGATTTCCCTGTGGATGCGTCCCGAGCATCTGACCCAGATGTCGCCGCTACCCTTGCGCGAACGGCTGCTGGCCCTGCGCGGCGTGCTGCCCGCGATGGTGCTGTTCGCCTTTGTGCTTGGCGGCATCTATCTGGGCGTTTTCACCGCCACCGAGGCGGCGGGAATGGGTGCGGGCGGGGCGATCCTGCTGACGGCCCTGCGCGGCAAGCTGACGGCGAGGGCCACGCTGACCACGCTGTTCGATTCGGGCAAGACCACGGCGGCGATGTTCTTCATCCTGATCGGCGCGCTGTATTTCATGAATTACGTGAACCTGTCGGGCCTGTCCTCGGATATCAAGAATGGCGTTCTGTCGCTGAACATGCCGCCCTTCGGCATCCTGCTGATGATCTCGCTTTTGCTGCTGGTGCTGGGTTCGCTTCTGGAGAGCCTGTCGATGGTGACGCTGGTCGTGCCGGTGCTGTTCCCGATCGTCACCTCGCTTGGCATCGATCCGATCTGGTTCGGGATCTTCATCGTCGTGGCAGCCGAACTCAGCTATATCACCCCGCCGATGGGGATGAATGTCTTTGTCCTGCGCGTGGTCGCGCGCGAAGTGCCGGTGGGGCAGATATTCCGTGGTGTGACGCCCTTCGTGCTGATGGATATCGTCAGGTTGTTGCTGCTCATGCTGTTCCCGGCATTGGCTCTGGTCATTCCGAACTCGATGTAGTCAATGGATGACATGAGCGATCATAACAGCGACAAGCCGGAGGCCGAAGAGCCGTTCCTGGCTGATTACCTGCAATTCCTGTTGGCCACCGCCAGCGGATTGGCGAGCCATGGGTTCCACGTGCAGGCGGCTGCCGCGGGCGTGTCGGTCGCTGAATGGCGGGTGCTGGCCTGCCTGAGCGATTGCGACGGCCAGTCGGTGACCGAACTGGCCCGGCTTGCGCAGATGGAGCAGTCGCGCCTGACCCGGGTGATCGAGCGGATGGACAATCGCGGCCATGTCACCCGCAAACGCTGTCAGGACGACCGGCGCAAGGTCTATGTCTGGCTGACCGAGCAGGGCGCAGGGATCGGCCGCGATCTTGTCGCCCGCGCCAGGACGCATGAGGCCGAGTTCATCGAAAGCTGCCTGAGCCCGGCCGAAGGCCGCCGCCTCAAGGCACTGCTGACCCGGCTGATCGAGCGCGCCGGCAAGGGCAAGGTCCACGCCATCCGCCGTTGATCCGAGCCGGCTGCTGCCCGCGATGAGATCCAGATATATCCATTTTCATTTATTTTGACCCGCGCGGTGGCGGTCTCGCGTCATGCGTTCATGGTATGCTACCTGTAGCGACGAATTCCTGCAGCAGGCCTGGCCTGTCTTGCAGGAATTTAGTTGCAAATGCATATTTAAATGCGTAGCCTTCACTATGATCTGGATCGGCGGCATCGAGTCGCGATGCCTATGTCCGATCCGCTACTGACAGGGGGGGAAATCGATGACTGCAAGTGAAACTCTTGGCGCATTGGCCGGTCTGCTCGCCTCGGGCAAGGTCGAGGTCGTGGACCTGACGGCGACGCTCGGTCCCGATACGCCATTGCTGAAATTGCCGCCCGAGCTGGCCGTGGACACGCCGCCGGTGAAGATCCACAAGATCAGCGAATATGATAATAACGGCCCGTTCTGGGCCTGGAACTGGCTGGAGCTGGGCGAACATTCCGGCACTCATTTCGACGCGCCGCATCACTGGGTCACCGGCAAGGATTATGCCGAAGGCTATACCGACACGCTGGATGTCCAGCGGCTGATCGCGCCCGTGAACGTGCTGGATTTCAGCAAGGAATCCACCGAAGATCCCGATTTCCTGCTGACGGTCGAACATATCAAGGCATGGGAGGCCGAGCACGGCGAAATCGGCGCGGGCGAATGGGTGGTTCTGCGTAGCGATTGGGATCGCCGCAACCATGACGAGGCACAGTTTCTCAACGCTGACGAGACCGGCCCGCATACGCCCGGACCGACCCATGACGCGATCCAGTACCTGATCGACAAGGATATCGTCGGATGGGGCAGCCAATGCATCGGCACCGATGCCGGGCAGGCCGCGACGATGGACCCGATCTTTCCGGCCCATAACCTGCTGCACAAGCATAACCGCTTCGGCCTCGCCTCGCTGACCAACCTCGATCGCCTGCCGCCAAAAGGCGCGATCCTGATCCCGGCGCCGCTGAAATTCCTGAACGGCACCGGCTCGCCCATCAGGGCATTGGCGCTTGTGGCGCGGGGGTAGGTTCCGGATGATCCGGTTCCAGTCTCCCGCAGAAGGAAGGCCCATGCGATGACCCAGGATGATCACAGCCAAACCGCCGCCGCTCCCCGGCTCGGGGAAATCGGGCTTGCGAATTTCGCGCCCTACCTGATGAACCGGATCATGGGGCGCTATAACGCCTCGTTGCGCGACGAAATGGCGAGGCTCGGTCTCAGCACGCCCAAGATGCGCGCGCTGGCGGTGCTGTCGGTCATTGACGGGCCGCTGATCCGCGAGCTGGCGATCTATGCCGTGGTGGAACAGTCCACCCTGTCGCGCGCCCTCGATCAACTGGTCGGTGACGGGCTGATCCGGCGCGCGCAGGATAGCAGCGACAGCCGCGCGACGCGGGTCTATCTGACCGAAGCGGGGCGGGCGTCATTCGACCGGCTCTGGCCGCATATGGCCGCCGCCGAGGCCGAGATGTTCCGGGGCGTCCCCGACGAGGACAAGCGCGTCTTCGTGGGCACCCTGCAGAGAGTTCTGAAAAACATACGCAAACACGAGATCTAATCCGGGCCCGGCAGGTCCGGCCCGCGTGCTCGTGCGTAGCCGAAGGAGAAGAAGATGGCAGAGCGATCATTCAAGGCCGAGGTCAAGCATCTGCGCCTCGGCGCGGGCGAGAGCTTTACCGGCGAAGGTATTCTGGCCATCACCAAGGCGCTTCTGGAAAACGGCGTGGGCTATGTCGGCGGCTATCAGGGCGCGCCGATCAGCCATCTGATGGATGTTCTGGCCGATGCCGAGGAATTGCTGACCGAACTGGGCGTTCGTTTCGAAGCCAATGCGAACGAGGCGGCGGCGGCGGCAATGCTGGCGGCCTCGGTACATTACCCGATCCGGGGCGCGGTGACCTTCAAGGGCTCGGTCGGGGTGAACGTGGCCTCGGATGCGCTGGCGAACCTGGCCTCGTCGGGGGTGAATGGCGGCGCGCTGGTGATCGTGGGCGAAGATTACGGCGAAGGCTCCTCGATCATGCAGGAGCGGACCCATGGTTTCGCGATGAAATCGCAATTCTGGCTGCTGGATCCGCGCCCCAACCTGCCCTCGATCGTCAAGGCGGTGGGGGATGGTTTCGAGCTGTCCGAGGCGTCGAATACCCCGGTCATGCTGATGGTGCGGATCCGCGCCTGCCACGTGACCGGCAGTTTCCCCACCCGCGACAATCAAAGCCCCAGGCTGAGCGTCCGCGACGCCCTGTCCAATCCGCAATCGGATTTCTCGCGCGTGGTGCTGCCGCCGATGAGCTTCGCGCATGAGCAGGACAAGATCGACAACCGCCGTCCCGCCGCCGAAGGCTACATCCGCGATCACAAGCTGAACGAGGTTTTCGGCCCGCGCGAGGCGCCTGTCGGGCTGGTCCTTCAGGGCGGCATGTATAACAGCGTGATCCGCGCGCTGCAGCGGCTTGGCCTGGCCGATATTCATGGCGAAAGCCAGGTGCCGCTTTACGTGCTGAACGTCACCTATCCGCTGGTTCCCGACGAGTTCCTGTCCTTCTGCGAGGGCAAGGAGCAGGTGCTGACCATCGAAGAGGGTCAGCCGGAATTCATCGAGCAACAGCTATCGACCTATCTTTACCGTGCCGGATCGACGGTCAAGTTGCGCGGCAAGGACGTTCTGCCGATGGCCGGGGAATATACCGGGCAGGTGATGCTGGACGGGATCGGCCAGTTCCTGCGCGAGGCCGCACCCGGTATCCTGCCCGCGCAAGTCCTGGCCCCGAACGAGGAACGCCCGCCGCTTCCCGATCTGTCCAAGACCGTGCCGATCCGCCCGCCCGGCTTCTGCATCGGCTGCCCCGAGCGCCCGATTTTCGCGGCGATGAAACTGGTGCAAAAGGAAACCGGCAAGCTGCAGATCTCGGCCGATATCGGCTGCCATCTCTTTGCCGCGCTGCCGCCTTTCGAGATCGGCGGGGCGACCATGGGTTACGGGCTTGGACCCGCCGCGAATGCCGCTTTCGACGGCGGCGGCGAGCGCAGGCCAGTGGCGGTGATCGGCGATGGCGGGTTCTGGCATAACGGCTTGTCGTCCAGCTTCACCAACATGGCCTTCAACAAGTCCGATGGCGTGGCGGTGATCGTGGACAATTACTATTCCGCCGCGACAGGCGGGCAGGACGTGATGTCGTCCCGCGCCGACAACCCGACGAAATCCACGAAGAACCCCATCTCCAAGGCGTTGAAGGGGATCGGCATCAATTGGGTGCGGCAGGTCGATCGCACCTATGATGTCGGCAAGATGCGCGACGTGTTGCGCGAGGCGCTGACCACCGATGCGCCGGGACCGCGCGTCATCGTCGCCTCGTCGGAATGCATGCTGAACCGGCAGCGCCGGGAAAAGCCGCAGCGCGCGCAGGCGATCCGCGATGGCCGCCGGGTCGAGGCGCCGCGCTTCGGCGTGGACGAGGATGTCTGCACCGGCGATCACGCCTGTATCCGGCTGTCGGGCTGCCCCTCGCTCGGGCTGAAGCGGCTGGACGATCCGCTGCGCGACGACCCGGTCGCCTCGATCGATCAAAGCTGCGTCGGCTGCGGCAATTGCGGCGAGGTGGCGGATGCCGCCGTGCTCTGCCCCTCGTTCTACCGTGCGGATCTTGTCCATAACCCCGGCAAATGGGAGACCCGGCTGGCCCGGTTCCGCGCCCGCATCATCGGCTGGCTGCAGGCCCGCCGCAACGCCAGCCGCCTGACATTCGAGGCCCAGTCATGACCCTGCACCAGCATCTGCCATCCGCCCCTGCCGATCCGCGCCTGGACGGGATCA
Source organism: Paracoccus saliphilus (assembly GCF_028553805.1). Classification (NCBI taxonomy): domain Bacteria; kingdom Pseudomonadati; phylum Pseudomonadota; class Alphaproteobacteria; order Rhodobacterales; family Paracoccaceae; genus Paracoccus; species Paracoccus saliphilus. The sequence goes on from NZ_CP067141.1 coordinate 57,593, forward strand.
TCAAGCTCGCGATCCTTGCGGTCGGCGGGCAGGGGGGCGGCGTGTTGACCAACTGGATCGAGGCGCTGGCCCGCCGCAACGGCTATGTGGCGCAAGCCACCAGCGTCGCGGGCGTGGCGCAGCGCACCGGCGCGACGGTCTATTACATCGAGATGGCGCCGCAGGCTGACGCCGCCCAGGTTTTCGCGCTGGCGCCCTCGACTGGTGATGTCGATATCATGATCGCCGCCGAGATGATGGAGGCAGGGCGCTCGATCCAGCGCGGCTTCGTGACCCCTGACCGGACGGTGCTGATCGCCTCGACCCATCGCGCGCTTGCGGTATCGGAAAAGATGGTGCCGGGTGACGGCATTGCCTCGTCCGAAGAGGTGATCGCAGCGGCAGAGATCGCCGCGCGGCAGTTCATCTCGGCCGATTTCGACCAGATGGCCATCAATAATGGATCGGTCATCTCGGCCTCGCTGTTCGGGGCCCTGGCCGGGTCGGGCGCGCTGCCTTTCCCGCGCGAGGCTTTCGAGGATGCGATCCGGGCGGGCGGCAAGGGGGTGGAAGGCTCGCTTCGCGCCTTTGCCGCAGCATATGACTATGCGCGTGCGCCTGCAGAGGAATCGACGTCGACCGAGCCGGGGACAGTGACTGCCCCGCGCCCATCGGGCCCCGCGCGGCTGGTCACGCAGTGGCGGGAATTGGAGGCGAGAGCCACCGCACTGCCCGCACAGGTCACCGAGATGGCCCTGCCCGGCCTGCGCAAGGTGGTCGAGTTCCAGGATCTTGCCTATGGGCGGGAATACCTGGACCGGCTTGACGAAGTGCTAACGCAGGACGATGCCGAACATGATTTCATGCTGACGCGGGAAGCGGCGAAATATATCGCCAATGCGATGGCTTATGACGATGTGATCCGGGTGGCCGATCTCAAGACCCGGTCCAGCCGGATGACCCGGATCCAGGCCGAGATGCGGGCGGGCGAAGACAACCTGATGCAGGTGACGGAATACATGCATCCCCGCGCCGAGGAAATCGCCGGAATGCTGCCTGCCGGATTGGGTCAGAAGGCGATGGACAGCCCGAAATGGATGAAGCGGCTGGATCGCTGGTTCAACAAGGGCCGCCGGTTGCGCAGCGACAGTCTGCGCGGCTATGTCATGCTGCATATGTTGGGCGGATTGAAGGGCTGGCGCCGCCGCACCCTGCGCCACGCGCAGGAACAGGCGCATCTGGCCGATTGGCTGAGCCGGGCGATGGACTACCGCGCGGCCAATTACGATCTGGCGGTCGAGCTGGTCCGCTGCCGTCGCCTGGTCAAGGGTTATTCGGACACCCATGCCCGTGGGTTGTCGAAATTCGATCTTGTGCTGGAGGGGATCGCCACCGTCGCCGCCCGTCCGGATGCTGCGGATTGGGCACGTCGGTTGCGCGAAGCCGCGCTGCAGGACGAGGAAGGCAAGGCCCTTGAGGGCGCCATCGGGACGATCCGGAGTTTTGCCTGAAGCGGTGGGCCTTGGCTGGCGTCCCGCGATGGCCGGGGGTTTCACACCCCCGGACCCCCGTGGGATATTTGGATGAAGAAGATGAAAAAAGTTGGCGTGAGCTAGCCGCGCGCAGCCCCCGAGCTGCCAAGTTCATCGAGAATCGCGCAGTCCGGGTCGGTATCGCCACGGCATTCGGTGATCAGGTCCTGCAGCTTCCGTTCCAGAGATTGCAACTGGGCGATCTTTTCCCGGATCTCGGAGAGATGAGCGACGGCCAGGTCGCGGACATCGCGGCTGGCGCGGTTTTCATCGCAGTAAAGCCCCATCAGGCGGCGGCATTCCTCGAGCGAAAAGCCAAGGCTGCGGGCTTGTGACAGGAAATGCAGCCGGGTCAGTTGCTGGCCGCTGAAGTCGCGATAGCCGTTATCGCCGCGATCCGGGGCGACAAGGCCGATTTCCTCGTAGTAGCGGATCGTCTTGACCGGCAGCCCGGTCGTCTCTGCGGCTTCACCGATATTCATCATCTGCTCCTGCGCTCTGGCGGGTGAAAGAAAACTGGTCATGGCGGGCAGCGGTTTCAAGCGCCCGCCATGACTGGTGAGACCCTTATCCGGCGGGTTGTAGCGCGGTGCGGGTGCTGCCTTGCCCTGTGGCGGCTGGCGGCGTTCCGGTCCGCGATCCGGGGCCGGCGCGGCGCAGGCGCAGCGCGTTGCTCAGCACGAAGACGCTGGACAGGGCCATTGCCCCGGCCGCCAGGATCGGCGACAGCAATATGCCGTTCAGCGGATAGAGCACCCCTGCCGCGACCGGGATCAGCGCAGTATTGTAGCCAAAGGCCCAGAACAGGTTCTGCCGGATATTCCGCATCGTCGCATGGCTGACCGCGAAGGCATTGGCGACGGTGCCGAGGCCTTTGCCCATCAGCACCACATCGGCGCTTTCGATGGCGACATCCGTGCCCGAGCCGATGGCGATGCCGACATCCGCCGAGGCCAGCGCGGGGGCGTCATTGATGCCGTCACCGACAAAAGCGACCGGCCCGTGTTCGCGCAGACGCTTGAGGGCGGCGAGCTTGCCGTCGGGCATGACCTCGGCCACGACATCGTCGATGCCGAGTTTCGCCGCGACCGCCTCTGCCGTGGCGCGGCTGTCTCCGGTGATCATCGCTACCCGCAGCCCCTGCGCATGCAGGTCGGCAATGGCCGCGGGCGCACTGTCCTTGATCCGGTCGGCTACCGCGATCAGTGCCGCGATCCGCCCGTCACGAGCGGCGAAAAGCGTGGTCTGTCCTTCGGCGGCCAGCGCTTCGGCTCGTGCCGCGAATTCGCCGGTATCGATGCCCTCGCGCTCCATCAGCCGGGCGGCGCCGATCAGCAACCCGTGCCCGCCCACCTGTGCACGAACGCCCAAGCCCGTCATCGCCTCGAACCCATCGGGAGAGGTGGGGGTCAGTCCTTCCTCGCGCGCCCCTTCGGTGATGGCGCGGGCGATGGGATGTTCCGAGCGTTCCTCGACCCCGGCCACCTGTGCCAGCAATTCGGCGCGGTCCAGGCCCGGTGCGGTCTCGAATGCGATCAGGCTGGGGCGGCCTTCGGTCAGGGTGCCGGTCTTGTCCATCGCGACCACCGCCACGCCTTGCAGCGATTGCAGCGCGTCGCCCTTGCGGAACAGCACGCCCAGTTCGGCGGCCCGTCCGGTGCCCACCATGATAGATGTCGGCGTGGCCAGACCCATCGCGCAGGGGCAGGCGATGATCAGCACGGCCACCCCGGCGACCAGCGCATGGCTGAGCCGGGGTTCCGGACCGAAGGCCAGCCACAACCCGACGGTCAGCAGCGCCACGGCCAGGACGGCGGGGACGAAATACATGGTGATGCGGTTCACCAGCCCCTGGATCGGCAGGCGGGCGCCCTGAGCCTCCTCGACCATGCGGATGATCTGCGACAACACCGTGTCGGCGCCGACATGGGTGGCACGAAACACCAGCGCGCCATTGCCGTTCACCGTGCCGCCGGTCACCTGCGCGCCCTCGGATTTTTCGACCGGGACCGGCTCGCCGGTGATCATGCTCTCATCGACCCATGAGTCGCCCGAGACGACCTGCCCGTCTACCGCGAGCTTCTCTCCGGGGCGGACATGGATCAGGTCGCCGGTCACGATCTGTTCGATGGGCAGTTCGCTGACTTCGCCGCCGCGTTCGACCCGAGCGGTGCGGGCGCGCAGACCGGCCAGCTTGCGGATCGCCTCGCCGGTGCGGCCCTTGGCGCGCGCCTCGAGAAACCGGCCCAGAAGGATCAGCACGATGATCACCGCTGCCGCCTCGAAATAGACATTGCGGCTGGCCTCGGGCAGCAGCGCTGGCAGGAAGGTCGCCACGGTCGAAAAGCCCCATGCCGCCGCCGTGCCCAGTGCCACGAGCGAGTTCATGTCGGGCGCGCCCTTCAGCAGGGCCGGAAAGCCCGTGGTGTAAAAGCGCCGGCCCGGCCCGATCACAACCAAAGTCGTCAGCAGGAACTGGATCACCCACGAGGCCTGCATGCCGATGCTGTCCGCGATCAGGCGATGGAAGCCGGGGATCAGGTGGCTGCCCATTTCGAGCACGAAGACCGGAACGGCCAGCAGGGCCGCGACGAGCAGGTCGCGGCGCAGCGCGGCGATCTCGCCTGCTTTCCGGTCATCGAGGCTATCCACAGCGTCGGGCCGGGCCGAATCGGCTTGATACGGCCGCGCGGGATAGCCCGCCTCGCTCACGATTGCAGCGATCTCGCCCGCATCCAGCTCCTCGGCATGGCGCACCACCCCGCGCGCCGAAGCCAGGTTGACATTGGCCGAGACGATTCCCGGCGTCGCGGTCAAGGCGCGCTCTATCCGCCCCACGCAAGAGGCGCAGGACATGCCGTCAATCTCCAGCGTGGTCTCGGCCAGACGGGCGGGATAGCCGGTCTCCTCTAGGACCTCGGCCAATCGCCCCACTGTCAGGCTACCATCATGCCGCACCGTCGCGCTTTCCGTGGCCAGGTTGACCTCGGCCCCGGTGACGCCCTGCGCCTGTTGCAGGGCGCGTTCTACCCGTCCCACGCAAGAGGCGCAGCTCATCCCGTCCACGCCGATCCGCAGGGTTCTGTCATCGCTCATCATGCTGCTCCGTCCATGAATTCCCGTTCTCGGCATCTTACCTAGGGCTTCCAGTTACTGGAGGGTCAAGGGGTGATTCCAAAAATGTTCTTCAAAGCTGAGCTCCGATCCGCGCCACCTAAACGCGCCGCTTCTTCTTCATGAAAATATCCCCGGGGGTGCCGGGGGGCAGGCAGCCCCCCGGCCATCGCGGGACGCAATCCCGGATTGGCCAGTCTCAGAAATCCAACCCCAGATCCAGCGTCCGGGCCGAATGGGTCAGGGCGCCGGACGAGATGTAATCCACCCCGGTTGCAGCCACTTCGGCGATGCGCTCCAGCCGCATATTGCCCGAGGCTTCCAGCACCACGCGCCCCGCCGCCATGGCGACCGCTTCGCGCAGCGTGGGGGTGTCCATGTTGTCCAACAGCACGACATCCGCACCGCCCTCGTCCAGCACCTCGGCAAGCTGCTCGAGGCTGTCCACCTCTATTTCGGTGCGGATCATATGCGATGCGCGGGACTTGACTGCCTGCAGGACAGGGCGGATGCCGCCCGCCGCGGCGATATGGTTGTCCTTGATCAGGATGGCGTCGGACAGGGAGAAACGGTGATTGAAGCCGCCGCCATGCAGCACCGCCTGTTTCTCGACCAGCCGCAGGCCCGGTGTGGTTTTGCGCGTGCAGGTGATCCGCGTGGCGCACCCCTCGGTCCGGGCGACGAAAGCGGCGGTCAGGCTGGCGATGCCGCACATCCGGCCGGCGAAATTCAGCGCCACACGCTCGGCCGAGAGGATCGAGGCGGCGCTGCCCTCGATCTCCATCAGCAACTCGCCGGGTTGGAAAGGGGTGCCGTCCGGGCAGGCGATGCGCAGAGCCAATCCCGGATCAACCAGCCGGAAGGCCATCGCGGCCAGTTGCATCCCCGAGGCCACGCCCGCCTCGCGCGCACGCAGATGCGCGGTATAGCGCAGATCCGCCGGGATGACCGTGCGCGTGGTGACATCGCCCTGGCTGCCCAGATCCTCGGCCAGCGCGGCACGGATCAGGGGTTCGACAAGCAGGTCGGGCAGGGACGGGATCATGGGGTGGTCTCCGGTGAAAATGCGTCGCGGATCGCCATGGCCTCGGTCAGCGTAAACCGGCTGCGGTGAGGCTCGGGCAGGCTGTCGGGGAAATCGCGGCGGCAATGCGCGCCGCGGCTTTCCTGTCGTTGCAGGGCGGCGGCGGCGATCAGCGTGGCGGTGGCGGTCATGTTGGAGAGCGAAGGACAATCGGGCTGCGCGGCCTCGATGGTGGCGATCTCGCGCAGGCAGCGGGTCAGGCCATCCGCGTCGCGCAACACCCCGGCGCCCTCGGTCATCGCCTGTCGCAAGCGCGAGACCAGTTCCGGGCGCGGCAAGGCGGCATCTGGCAGATCGGGCAGTTGCAACCATGCGGATGCGTTTGGCCCCTTGCCCATGCTGTCCGAGATATCCCGTGCACATCGCGCCGCAAAGACCAGCCCTTCCAACAGCCCGTTCGAGGCCAGCCGGTTCGCCCCATGCAGCCCGGTTGACGCTGCCTCACCGCAGACCCAAAGACCGTCAAGGCTGGCGTGCCCGTTAGTATCCGTGGCGATGCCGCCCATATGGTAATGCGCGGCGGCGGCGATGGGGATCGGCTGCGTGACCGGGTCGATACCGGCCTTTTCGCAGGCTTCCGCAAGGGCGGGAAACTCGGTCAGGATACGCGGGCCAAGACAGGCACAGCTGTTCAGCATCGGCTCCAGCCCGGCCTGCGTCTGCGCATAGACCGCGCGGGCGACGATATCGCGGGGGGCAAGCTCGGCATCCGGGTGCAGGCCTTGCATGAAACGCTCGCCCTTGCGGTTGACCAGCCACGCGCCCTCGCCCCGCAGGGCCTCGGTCGCCAGTGGGGCCGGGTCGAGGCCGCAGGCGATGGCGGTGGGGTGGAATTGCACGAATTCGGCATCGGCGATCATGGCACCCGCCCGCGCCGCCATGCCGATCACCTGCCCGCGTATGCGCAGTGGATTGGTGGTCACCGCGTAAAGCCCGCAGGATCCGCCCCCTGCCAGCAGCACCGCAGGGGCCTTGACCGTTACCGGGGTCGAGCCATCCGCGCGGGCAATATCGACACCGGTCACCCGGCCCGCATCGACCTGCAACCCGGTGGCGAGCATTCCCTCCAGCACCTGCACCGAAGGCGTGGCGCGCAGGGCGGCGACCAAGGCGCGCATGATCTCGGCCCCGGCCTGATCGCCTTTCACGCGAACCACGCGGGCAAAGCTATGCGCCGCCTCGCGCGACATGATATAGCCGCCACCCGGCGCGCGGTCGAACGGCGCGCCAAGCCCGGTCAGGTCAAGGATATGGTCCCGCGCCGCCTCGGTGACGATCCGCGCCACATCGGCATCGACCGTGCCCGCCCCGGCCCGCATCGTGTCGCTTGCATGGGCGGCGGCGCTGTCGGCCGGATCCATCGCCGCCGCGACGCCGCCAAGCGCCCAGGCAGAGCTTGCACCCTGGCCTAGGTTTTCGGGCGAGATCATCAGCACCGGGCGCGGGGCAAGGTTCAGCGCGGCATAGATCGCCGCCAGCCCCGCACCGACGATCACGATCCGGTCACTCGCGATTTGCGGCATATGCGTGGCCCCTCAGCCCGCCAGTTGGCGCGACAGGTCGATCATCCGCTGCACCGCCAGCCGCGCCCTGTCGGCGATCTTCGGGTCCACCTCGACCGCGCCACTCATGCTGTGCAGCGAGTAGAGCACCTTTTCCAGCGTGATCTTCTTCATGTAGGGGCACATGTTGCAGGGGCCGAGAAACTCGACCTCGGGGAAGGCGTCCGAGATATTGGTCGCCATCGAGCATTCCGTGACCAGCATGGTCTTTTCCGGCTTCTCGCGGCCGACCCAATCGATGATCCCCGCGGTCGAGCCGGCGAAATCGGCCTCGGCCACGACATCGGGCGGGCATTCGGGATGGGCGATGATCCGCAGCCCCGGGTTCCATTCGCGGAAATCGCGCAGGTCCTGCGGGGTGAAACGCTCATGCACGATGCAGGCGCCGTCCCACCAGACGATGCGCTTCTGCGGCACCTGCTTGGCGACATTCTGCGCCAGGTATTTGTCGGGGGTCATGATGACCGTGTCGCCTTCCATCGCGGCGACGATCTGCGCGGCATTGGAGGAGGTGCAGCAGATATCCGAGGCGGCCTTCACCTCGGCGGTGGTGTTGACATAGCTGACCACCGGCGCGCCGGGATATTGCGCCCGCATCTCGGCGATGCCCTCGGCGGTGATGCTTTCGGCCAGAGAGCAGCCCGCCTCCATGTCCGGCATCAGCACGGTCTTGGCGGGGTTCAGGACCTTCGAGGTCTCGGCCATGAAATGCACGCCGCATTGCACGATCACATCGGCCTCGACCTCGGTCGCCTTGATGGCAAGCTGCAGGCTGTCACCGACGAAATCCGCGATACCGTGATAGATGTCGGGCGTCATGTAGTTATGCGCCAGCACCACGGCGTTGCGTTCCTGCTTGAGCCGGTTGATCGCGGCCACATAGGGGGCCTGCATCGCCCAATCGGGCGGCGGGACGACGCGGTTCATCCTTGCATAGATATCCCCCATCTCTTCGGCCAGTTCGACAGAGGGGGCAAGATCGTAATGCGCTTCAAGCTCGGCGCGAAGGTTCGTCTGGTCGAGCAATGGTCTGACACCTCTCGCATGCATGGGCGCTCGGGCAGATCGAGCGGGTCCGGTCCTTGCGCCGGGGCGCGGCGCATCTGCGCTGTTCTAGACATTGCTTGTCCCCACGGCAAGCATTCGCTGCCTTCCGGGCAGGTTTTGCTGGCCCGATCGCGGTTGGAAACCGGTCATCATCCGGAAATCGGATGATTCTGCCAGATCCGGAAATCGGATGATTCTGCCAGTTGTGGGTTCGCCGGAAAATGCAGCCCTGGATTGCCGATCTCAAACCGCCCAATTCTTGGTCAAATTCCCGAATCCGGCGGTCACGGCTTGGGCTGTTTGCGTAATGCTGCACCGCAGAGACGCTATTTCCCCCGTCAGGCTTGCAAGAAGATGGCAGGTCATGGCGCTGATGCATGCGGGAAGCCACCGTATCGCCAAGGGAGCCCATATGACCGATCCTGTCCACGCGCCCGCCTCGCCTGAAGAGGCCAATCGCGCCCTGATCATGTCCACCATCGCCTTCACCGTCTGTTTCGCGGTCTGGACCATTTTCTCGATCATCGGCCTGCAAATCCGCGAACAGCTTGACCTGAGCGACTCGCAATTCGGCCTGATGGTCGGGTTGCCGATCCTGACCGGCTCGCTGGTGCGGATCGTGCTGGGGATCCTGACCGACAGGCTGGGCGGGCGCATCGTCTACAGCCTGACCATGCTGACCGCCGCCGCCTCGACCCTGCTGCTGTCTTTCGCCCAGAGCTATCCGCAGGTGCTGCTGGCCGCCACCGGCGTCGGGGTGGCGGGCGGATCCTTCGCGGTGGGCGTCGCCTATGTATCGCGCTTTTACCCTGCGGAGCGGCAGGGGACGGCGCTTGGCATTTTCGGGGTCGGCAATGTCGGCGCGGCGGTGACCAAGTTCGTGGCGCCCTTCGTGATGATCGCGGTCGGCTGGCAGGGCACCGCGCAGATCTGGGCGCTGCTTCTGGTGGCCATGGCGGCGCTGTTCTGGTTCACCACCTATGACGATCCCGACAGCTTCGCCCGCCATCACGGCACCGCCCCCAAGGCGCCGCCGCGCAGCCTTTTCGCAGAGCTTTCGCTGCTCAAGAACCTGCAGGTCTGGCGTTTTTCCTTCTATTACTTCTTCGCCTTCGGGGCTTTCGTCGCGCTGGCGCTGTGGCTGCCGCATTACCTGATCGAGGTCTACGGCTTCGATGTGAAGACCGCCGGGATGATCGGCGCGGCCTATTCCATCCCGGCCTCGATCTTTCGCGCCTATGGCGGGGTGCTGTCGGACCGGCTCGGTGCGCGGCGGGTGATGTACTGGACCTTTGCCGTCTCGCTGGCGGTCACGGGGGTCCTGTCCTTGCCGGGCGGGCTGCCGCCGCTGGTCTTCGTGGTGGCGATCTTTGTACTGGGCTTTTTCATGAGCCTCGGCAAGGCCGCCGTCTACAAGCATGTGCCCAGCTATTATCCGCAGAATGTCGGCGCGGTCGGCGGGCTGGTCGGCATGATCGGCGGGTTGGGCGGCTTCTTCCTGCCGCTCCTGTTCGGTTGGCTGCGCGACGAGACGGGTCTCTGGTCAAGCTGCTTCATGGTGCTGTTCGTGCTGGTCGCCATCGGCCTCGGCTGGATGCATGTCTCTGTCCGTCGCCTCGACCGCGCCGCTGTCCCGCAAGCTGCCTGAAAGGAGCCATGCGATGAAGAAGAAACTCGTCATCATCGGAGCCGGGATGGCCTCGGGCCGGATGCTGGAGCATCTGTTCGACGCCGCCCCCGATCTTTACGACGTCACCCTGTTCAACGAGGAACCGCGCGGCAATTACAACCGCCTGATGCTGTCGCCGGTCCTGTCGGGCGAAAAGACCTATGAAGAGATCGTCACCCATGACGCCGGCTGGTATGAAACCCATGGCGTGACCTGTCGCTTCGGCGAGCCCGTGGTTCGGATCGATCGCGAGGCCAAGGTCGTTCACACCAATTACCGCTCGGCCGAATATGACGCGCTGGTCATCGCCACCGGCTCTGCGCCCTTCATCATTCCCGTGGTCGGCAAGGAACTGCCCGGCGTCGTCACCTATCGCGATCTCGAAGATACCCATGCGATGATCGATGCCGGCATCGCGGGCAAGGATGCCGTGGTGATCGGCGGCGGGCTGCTGGGGCTGGAGGCGGCTGCGGGCATGGCCGCGCGCGGCGCCAGCGTCACGGTGATCCACCTGATGGATCACCTGATGGAGCGGCAGCTCGATCCGGCGGCGGGTTACCTGCTGAAGAAGGACCTGGAGAGCCGCGGCATCAAGGTGCATTGCAAGGGCGCGACCAAGGCGATCCTTGGCCATGAGCGGGCCGAGGCCGTGCTGCTGGAAGACGGCACCGTCTACCCGGCGGACCTGGTCTGCATGGCCGTGGGCATCCGCCCCGAAACCCGTATCGCCGTGGATGCCAAGCTGGAGGTCGAGCGCGGCATCACCGTCGATGATTCCATGCGTACCACCGATCCCTCGATTTTCGCGCTCGGCGAATGCGTCGAACATCGCCAGCAGCTTTTCGGCCTTGTCGCACCGCTTTACGATCAGGCCAGGGTGCTGGCGCAAACCCTGCAGGGCGAGGCCGCCGAGTTCCGCCCGGTCCAGACCGCGACCAAGCTGAAGGTCACCGGCTGCGACCTGTTCAGCGCTGGTGATTTCGCCGACGGCGAGGGGCGCGAGGATATCGTCTTCCGCGATCCGGGCCGCGGCATCTACAAGCGGCTGGTGCTAAAGGATAACCGTATCATCGGCATCGTCATGTATGGCGACACCGCCGACGGCAACTGGTTCTACGGTTTGCTGAAGGACGGAACCGATGTCAGCGAGATGCGCGACACGCTCATATTCGGCCCCGCCTTCCAGGGAGGGGGTGCGCCGGACCCTATGGCGGCCGTTGCAGCCTTGCCGCCTGAGGCGGAGATCTGCGGCTGTAACGGCATTTGCAAGGGGCAGATCGTCGAGGCGGTCCAGGGGGGTGCGACCTCTCTGGACGCGGTTCGGGCACAGACCAAGGCCAGCGGCTCATGTGGCACTTGTACCGGGCTGGTCGAGCAGGTGATGCAATTCACGCTTGGTGACGATTTCACCGCCGCCGCGCCTGCTTGCATGTGCGGCTGCACCGATCACAGCCACGAGGATGTGCGCCGGCTGATCAAGTCGATGGGGCTGAAATCCATTCCTGCGGTCATGCAGGAACTGGGCTGGAAAACCCCCGGTGGCTGCCATTCCTGCCGCCCGGCGCTGAATTTCTACCTGCTCGCCGAATGGCCGACCGAGTATCGGGACGACCGCCAGAGCCGTTTCGTCAACGAGCGCAACCATGCCAATATCCAGAAGGACGGCACCTATTCCGTCGTGCCGCGCATGTGGGGTGGGGTGACAACGCCCGCCGAGTTGCGCGCCATCGCCGATGCCGCCGACAAGTATGACGTGCCGATGGTCAAGGTCACCGGCGGCCAGCGCATCGACCTGTTGGGCGTCAGCAAGGAGGATCTGCCGCATATGTGGGCCGATCTGAACGAGGCCGGGCTGGTGTCGGGCCATGCCTATTCCAAGGGGCTGCGCACGGTGAAAACCTGCGTCGGCAAGGATTTCTGCCGCTTCGGCACGCAGGATTCGACCGGGCTCGGCATAAGGCTGGAAAAGCTGCTTTGGGGGTCCTGGACGCCGCACAAGGTCAAGCTGGGCGTTTCGGGCTGCCCCCGGAACTGCGCCGAGGCGACCTGCAAGGATGTCGGCGTGGTCTGCGTCGATTCCGGCTACAATATCAGCGTCGCCGGCGCGGCGGGCATGGAGGTGAAAGAGACCGAGCATCTTGCCTCGACCCCGTCCGAGGACGAGGCGGTCGAGATCATCACCGCCTTCATCCAGCTTTACCGCGAGAACGCCAAATACCTGGACCGCCCCTATAAATGGGTCGCCAAGGTCGGGCTGGACTGGGTGATCGAGCGCGTCGTCGATGACCTCGCCGGGCGGCAGGCACTGGTCGAGCGGTTCGAGCTGAGCCAATCCGTCTATCGCAAAGATCCATGGGCCGCACATTCCACCGACCGGGAACGCGCCAAATGGGCCCCGATGGCCGATTTCACCCTGGAGGCCGCGGAATGACCCAATTCGTCGATATCGGAGCCTTGGAGGATATCCCCGTGCAGGGCGCCCGGCTGGTGCGCACCGCGCAGGGCTGTATCGCGGTGTTTCGCACCGCCGATGATCGGGTCTTCGCGCTGGACGACCGCTGCCCGCACAAGGGCGGTCCCCTCTCCGAGGGCATTGTCCATGGCACCTCGGTGACATGCCCGCTGCATAACTGGGTGTTCGACATGAATACCGGCGCGGCGCAAGGCGCGGACGACGGGCAGGTCGGCACCTATCCCGCCCGGGTCGAGGGCGGGCGCGTGCTGCTGGATGCCAGTGCGCTGCCAAGGCACAGCGCGGCATGAATATCCGGGCTCAACCCATCCGCACCACCTGCCCCTATTGCGGCGTGGGCTGTGGCGTGCTGGCCCGGCCGGACGGGGAAGGCGGGCTGGATATTTCCGGCGATCCCGACCACCCGGCCAATCGCGGCAGGCTCTGCGTCAAGGGCGCGGCGCTGGCCGAGACCCTTCGGCCCGACGGGCGGCTGCTGACCCCGCGCATCCATGGCCGGGTGGCCGATTGGGACAGCGCGCTCGACATGGTGGCGCGCCGGTTTCAGGAAACAATTGCCGAACACGGCCCGGATTCGGTCGGCTTCTATGTCTCGGGACAGTTGCTGACCGAGGATTACTATGTCGCCAACAAGCTGATGAAGGGCTTCATCGGCTCGGCCAATATCGACACGAATTCGCGGCTCTGCATGGCCTCTTCCGTGGCGGGGCATCGCCGCGCCTTCGGCTCGGACACCGTGCCGGGCCTGTATGAGGATTTCGAGGAAGCGGAATTGGTGGTTCTTGTCGGCTCCAATCTCGCATGGTGCCATCCGGTGCTGTATCAGCGCCTCGCCGCGGCCAGGGAAAAGGGGCTGGGGCCGCGCGTGGTGGTGATCGATCCGCGCCGCACCGCGACCTGTGACCTCGCCGATCTGCACCTGGCGATCAAGCCGGGCGGGGACGCGGCGCTGTTCAACCTGCTGTTGGCCGAGAACGAGCGCCGCCGCGCCTGTGACGGGATTTTCCTGCCCCATGTTTCGGGGCTGCAAGAGGCGCTACATGCCGCCCGCGCCACGGATCCGGCGATGACCGGGCTTGAGCCCGAGGATCTGGCGCGCTTTCTCGAATGGTGGATCGATACCGAGAAGGTCGTGACGGTCTATTCCCAGGGCATCAACCAGTCCGACAGCGGCACCGACAAGGTGAACGCGATCCTCAACTGCCATCTCGCCACGGGCCGCATCGGCCGCCCCGGCATGGGGCCGTTCAGCGTCACCGGGCAGCCCAATGCGATGGGCGGGCGCGAGGTTGGCGGGCTGGCCAATATGCTGGCCTGCCACCTGGATATCGAGAACAAGGCGCATCGCGACGCCGTGCAGTATTTCTGGCAGGCGCCCGCGATGGCGCCAGGGCCGGGGCTGAAGGCGGTCGAGATGTTCCGCGCCGTCGAAGAGGGCCGGATCAAGGCGCTGTGGATCATCTGTACCAACCCCGCCGTTACCATGCCCGAGGCCGACCGCGTCGCCCGCGCCATCGAGGGCTGTGATTTCACCGTGGTCAGCGACATGATGGAGCAGACCGATACCACCCGGCTGGCGCATGTGCTGCTGCCCGCCACCGGATGGGGAGAGAAGGACGGCACCGTCACCAATTCCGAGCGCCGCATCAGCCGCCAGCGCCCCAGCCAGCCCCGAAGGGGCGAGGCGCGGGACGATTGGCGCATATTGGCGGATGTGGGGCGGCGGATGGGCTGGGAAAATGCTTTCGGCTGGAACTCTGCCGCCGAGGTCTATGCCGAATATGCCGCCCTGTCCGGGGTGGCGGGCGGGCTCGGCAGCGATTTCGACATTTCCGCCCATGCCGGGATCACGTCCGCCGAATATGATGCGCTGGAGCCGTTCCTATGGCCGCAATCATCGCGCAAGCGGGGTGGGCGTTTCTTCGGCGATGGCCGGTTCCATACGCCGGATGGCAAGGCACGGATGGTGCCCGTCACCGCGCGCGCGCCGCAGCCGCTTTGCCCGGCCTATCCGTTCAGGCTGAATACCGGGCGGGTGCGCGACCATTGGCACACCATGACCCGAACCGCCCTGTCGCCGCGCCTCAGCCGCCACATGGCCGAGCCCTATCTGGAACTGCACCCGCAGGACGCGGCGGAACTGGGCCTGCAACCGGCGGAACTGGCCGAGGTCGACAGCCCGCATGGCCGGGCGATCCTGCGCGTGCTGGTAACCGACCGCGTGGCGCGGGGCCATCCCTTCGCGCCGATGCACTGGACCGGGGAAACCGCCCCCTCGGGCCGGATCGATGCGCTGGTGCCGTGGCTGACCGATCCGCTATCGGGTCAGCCCGCCTCGAAATCCGCGCCGGTGGCGATCCGGCCCTTTGCGGCGGGCTGGTTCGGTTTCGCCCTGGCGGCGCGCGCCTTCCGTCCCGATTGCGCCTATTGGGCGAGGGCGAGCCTGCCCGGCGGGATGCAGGCCGAACTTGCCGGGCGGGCACCGCCTGCGGATTGGGGTGAATGGGCCGCTGCGATGTTCGGCCTGACCAGCGAGCCCCTGACGATTTCGGATCGCGCCCGTGGCATGCAGCGCCTCGGTTTTGTCGAGCAAGGACGTCTCGCGGCCGCTCTCTTCGTTGCCCCTGAACCGGTGGCGCTGTCGCGCAGCCATGTCGCCGGGTTGTTGGGGGCAGAGCCCGGTCCCGGCATGTTGGCCGGTCGCGCCGGGGCGGACCAGCCGGACGAGGGCGCCACGGTTTGCGCCTGCTTCGGGGTGGGGGTGAATACCATCGCCCGCGCCATCGCCGAACAGGGGCTCGTCACGGTCGAATCCGTCGGCGCGGCCTTGCAGGCAGGCAGCAATTGCGGTTCCTGCCGTCCGGAAATCCGGGCGTTGATCGAACGCTGCCTTGCCGGATCGGGTAATCCTGCGAAGGAACCGACGGTGTTCGACGCAGGTGAATCACTTATATTATCACGCGACATACCTGCCGACGATCGGAAACATGCTTCTGATCACGCTAACTAAATTGGGGAAATCACCTGCCTGTCACACTGATCGAAGGTGGTAGAAGGGTCGGAGTGAATGTCATTCTGACTTCATCAAAAAAAACCGACGTGAGGCGACGGTTGGCTGTGAATTTTAGGTGATGGCACTGGAGGCGTTAACTACAGGATATATATGTTTTAGGCTGCTCGCTAAGAGGATAGCGAAGGAGGAACGATGAAAGCCAGTCAAGTCGAGACGGTCATGTTCTGTTGGCGCGTGATAACAACCATTGATGGGAGCAGAATGATCGCCAAGAAGATGATGACGAGGATCCGGCGTTAGAAAGCAGGAAATACATGTTGGCCCTTTCAGGGTCGGCTTTAGTGGGTCATGCATCAAGCTTTTCCATCAAGCGTTCTGCATCGGCGCCCTGGCGGTCGAATTGCTCGGCCAAGTGCTCGTGAGCAGGACTAGCATGTCGCAAATTGCACGCGTTGTCCTGGTAGCGGTCGCGAGCGATTTCGAGCGCATCGCGAAGAACAGTTAGCTCCCTTTCTGTCAAAGTGAGGGTCTGCATGTTCACCTCCTGGGCTAGAAGAACGGTTGTTGATCGCTTCCCTTTTCTCCAATAATCGCTTTCGATCAGATGATAGGCAAAATGCTTTATCGGATCGACCACGTCGATGATCTGCTCCATATAGCCGCGCCTCGAGCGCTGCCCGGCGAACTGTTCCCGACGATAATCGAGCAAGAGACCGCTTTCGGAAGCCCCAATCAAAAAACGAATGGCATCCGATCATCCATTCACGAATTGAAAAACAAGGGCCAGATCGCTTCGGGACCAGTGTCGCTTTCGACTGTGCTTGTCAGGCCCATTTTCACGTCTTTGCGTTTTCATTGAC
Source organism: Paracoccus saliphilus (assembly GCF_028553805.1). NCBI lineage: Bacteria > Pseudomonadati > Pseudomonadota > Alphaproteobacteria > Rhodobacterales > Paracoccaceae > Paracoccus > Paracoccus saliphilus. The sequence continues at coordinate 73,926 of NZ_CP067141.1, forward strand.
ATCTTCGAGGAAACCAACCCTATAGGGCTCTTTCTTGATCGGCTTGACCGCGACCAGCATGAAATTTAGCTGATCGATATGCTGGATCAGGGTCACCTTGTGACCTTTGGGATCCAGACCGTGGAATTCGATCAGATTGGGATTTTGATACGATATTGCGCGGATATGCAGCTGTGCCGCAAGGCCGAAATTGGCCAGTTGCAGGCCGATTTCCTCGCTCTCGCCCAGGTTCGCCTCGAATTGTTTGATCCGCTGGCGCAGATGATTGAAAATAAGGGCCGCCTCATGCAGTTCAAAATTCTCTTCGGTGATTTCGGGCTGACTAGCGGCCTGTGCCCTCTGCTGCCGAACCTGCTGGCGCTGTTCAGCCACCATCTCTTGTGCCACGATTTCCGGGAAATTCACATCGTCGGGCTGATCGTCAGTATCGGCCATATTCGCCTCGCTCATTGGCCGCAGTATGGCGGCCCAGTTGCAGAGATTTTATCAGCCGTTGGACTGGGGGCAATAGGGCTGTCAATCAGGCCGCCTGAGAAATGCAGTTGCTAGCTGTCCCCCGGCTAAAGCGTTCGTTGCTTCGCAGTTTGACACGCAGAATGCAGTCGAGTCATTCGCAGAACATGGCGTCTATCGTGCTGCTGCCTATAAATGCGATGGCATCGAGACCAATCCGGCAGTTGATGCCATGATCTCTGAGCTGTTGTGGTCACTCAAAGCCACTACCTCACCAGAAGCATATGCGCTTGTTGCTTCAGCGGAGGCGGGCGCGGATTCTGCGGTCGAGCAGATGTTGAACCGCATCCCTTACAATGACCCTGGCTTTTGCACGGGACTCGTTGCCTCCATCGGCGGGTGGCTCGTAGAAGTTGGCCAATAACATTCACAGCGATTTCGAGCCCAGTAGGGGTGCAGCGATGTGAATCTTGATCTGCATGTCAGTGTCATTCTTCTGACTGCGCCCGGTGAGGCTTGGGCGGGCGAATCCGCATTGAACGGAATTGGAAAGCCCACGTGAGGCGGGTTTGGTGAATTGACTATTTGTCGGTTATGCTGAACTGCCTTCATTGACCTTTCGTCAGGCATGGGTGAAGGTATGGGGTCGAGATGCCCGGAAGCTTCTCGGCCCCACATTCAACTCCGATCGATATTGGATTTGGGGAACCGCGCCCCATTTACTCGGGATGACTGGACTCAAGCTCTACAAGCGGCTGCGACACATGCGTGATGAGGCAATTCGGGGGCCGGCCTATCGGGTGATTTTTGCCCACGCTCTGACCGTAGCGCATATGGAAGGCCATCTGATCTCGGATGATCATCCCGCATGGGATGCGATTTACACCGCCATCAGCGCTGCGCGCGAGGCAGACCCTGGCGCGTTGGATACGATCGAGCGGGAGATCGCGCGGCTCCATGATCGACCGGTGAAGCCGTCATCCTGAAACGTAGATATCGGCACTCGCTTGCTGGTCCGAATATGCCTGCGCGAAGCGGACTTGATGAAACGGAAGAGCCGGGATTTATTGCTCGTGCCTGCCCATATCGCCGTGGGGAGGCATGGGGCCGGATGGTTTTCGGCATATTCTCTATCCGGTCTCGCTCACCAGATTTTCTGGAAGATCATGGCCACGGCCGCGCCGATGACGGCGACGCCGCCGCGATTTCTCAGGGCATCAGACAGGTGGGTGTGGCCGAAGGTAGCGGGGTTGTGGCATCAATGCTCTCCATATTATCGGCGGGTTCCGATTGCCCTGGACGGCGCGGGCTGTTTAGGTTGACCTCTAAACCGATGGGGAGCGAACATGCGGACATGCTATTTGCACGCCGGGATGCCGAGAACCGGATCAACTTCCATTCAGAATGCCCTTCTCAGCTTCAAATCAGATCGTATCCGTTATGCGGACCTCGGCCAAGCTAATCACAGTGCGCCCCTGATCTGCTCTTTTTCTGAGAGCCCGCAAGATTATCACGTGTACCGAAACAGGGGCCTGACAGACAAACAGATTGCCGAGGAAGTTGACCGACATATGAAGGCGGTTAACTCGGCAGTCCTTGAAGATGGCGACGTGATTTTTTCCAGCGAAGGCATCGTAGACCACCTGAAGCCACACGAGATCAAGGCGATGGCCAAGTTCCTTCGCGATCATTCCGAACGCGTCCAAGTCATCATCTATGTGCGCCCTCTAGCCTCACTGGCAGCGAGCCAAATGCAGCAACGCATTATAGATGGGCTCAAGAACTTCACTATTCCTGCTCCGCAATACAGAAAGCGATTTCAGCCTTTCATTAACCAATTTGGCCGGAAAAACGTCCAGTTCGTCCGTTATTCACGCGATGACCTAATTGGTGGTAATGTCGTGAGCGATTTCGCCGAGCGCGTTGGTGTTGATGAAGTCCGTTTGTCGACACCTATTCGCAATGACCCATGGTCCGTAGAAGCGATAGGAACACTATACGCGTTCAACAAATTCACCGCCCCGCAGTTGGATGGGAGAAAGAAGAGCGAGGCATTACATAAATTAATGCAGAATCTATCTGGCGTTACCGGTAGAAGATTTGATCTGTCTCGAGAGTTGATCGAGCAGCATATCGAGAAACATCGTGGCGCCGTTGAGTGGGCCGAACGCGTTTGCGGTTTCGACCTACGGGGCACCATCAAGGACGTTGAGAACCCGATCAGGAGCGAGGCCGATTTGCTGGGTGCGGCTATACCTATAGAGCCGCAATCTCCCGACGCATCAACGCCACCTCAAGCACATGGCAATTATCCATTCGAACGCCGTATCGGTTTCCGGCTAGCTCATATGGCGAGAAGACTTCTCCGCTCTCGTTGAAACTTCCGACTATGCCGGCCACCCGTGATAGCAAAGCAAGCCATAGGCGAACGGGTCGAAGCCATGTGCAACGAATACCCCGCGTTCTGCTGTGCCAAAATAGTGCAATGGATGCGGACGCCTTCGCCCTTCGCAACCACCGCGTGCTTCCGGCGAATCCGAAAAAACTAGACATTGATCCAGGCATTCAGTGCCGCATTAACTACCGGTACAATGTCCTGTATTCATCTCTCATCTGAGATGTTGATAGTTCAGTCCCGGCAAATCTCCTTTCGGCCCCGCTCACCAGAATTTCTCGAAGATCACGGCCACGGCCACGGCCGCGCCGATGACGGCGACGCCGCCGCGATCCATCCAGCGGAAGAAATGCCTGCGCCCATAGGTCAGCTGCTCCAGCTTGGCGACGCGATCCATGGTCTTGCCTTGGTGGGCATCATAACCATCCATGCGCTTAAAGAGTGTGACTATGCGCTCTTCCATGCGCACCTGTAATTCTGTTCCGGCATGCCGCCTCCTTTGCTCAGGTAAGAAAAAGCCCGCCGAATCGGGGGGTAGCAACGAGCCACTCCTTGCGCAGGCCCATAACGGCATCTAAGCTGAGAGAACTATGCCCTCAAGACATGAGCTGTGAAGATCGCCAAGCGTCGTAGCCTGAAGAAGGCCTGTGTCGCGCTTGCCCGTCGCCTCTCGGTGATCATGCATGCCATGCTGCGCGACGGTACTTTGTTCCACGCGCAAGATAGGGTAAATTCAGTTTGCCAGCGGTGAAGCGTCAAAGCTGATCCGAGGGCGGTGTCCCGAGAGGAAACGCAGTGACGAACGATCTGCGGAGGTGGTCGGATGGGTTCGCAAGCCCGTTTCGTGTCAATGCAACGTTCGCCTCTGTGAGACCCGATACAGCACGACCAGCCTCGGCTCGGTCAGTGCGGACAGATCCATGAAACCCTCGAGGGATCAACACCGCCTGAGCTATGCAATTACAGAGCTAACCCTATAAATTTCCATTGAAAGGCAGTGTGTTGAGTGATTCACGCTGGTCATGTTCGGAAAAGCCCGCACAATGACCGAACTCAAACTCTATAAACAGTTGTGCAACTTGCGTGGTGAAGTGATCCGGATGCCGGCGTATCGGGCTGTTTATGCTTACGCAGTTCCAGTAGCCATATGGAAGGTCATCTAATTGCGGACGATCATCCTGCACGGAAGGTGATCGGCACAGCCATCAAGGCTGCGCGCGATGGAGTCCCCTGATGCATCGGATACGATTGAGCGAGAGATCGCCCGGCTGCATGATTGCTCGGAGAAAGTATCGCCCTGAGGCGTTGAGACAACGCCGAGAATTTTGGTTCGAGAATGTCTAAAGATTGACGGCGACAAATTGCCTCAAAGGATAGCCGAATCGGCGAGCAACCGCTTATAAATGCAAAAAGCGGAGGAAGAATAATTGACTGAACTACTACAGATCACCTGCATCAATAAAATCAACAGGCTCGATCCTTACGACAGCATTTCGCATGTCGGCGGGAGGCGCTGGATTGCAACACTCGAGGAGGTGATTCGCTACATCGAATCAGGACGTTACAGATTCTACGTTGATGTCGGAGGGAAGTGCGTCAATGTTGTTATTGCGACAAGCGGATTCGGTAACAAATTCCTCAAAACTGAGATGGACAAAGACCTTCCAAACTATCTGCTATCTCTGTCAGAATGCGCCCAATCATACTGAAGATTGCGCCAAAACCATCGGGCTCGAACGCCCTCTCAGAGGGCGTTGATGATCGGATGAGCAGGGGTCTGTTGTCCGTGTTAAGCTAATAACAAAATTTGGGGACGGTGGCCGATGTGAGCGGATGGATACTCAAGCTGCCTCAGGAGATTCCGCTATGCATGGCATTTAGCGATCCTGAATGCTAAATTGGCCTTGGCGAGCGGAAAAAGGGGAAAAGATGCCTTTGGGCCCGGAGTTGGAGCGAGACGTTGTCCGCATTCTTGTACTATGTGCTGGTATCGTCTTGTTTCTTGGGTCGTCAATCGGAGGCATATTGGTCTGGTGGCTGATATGAGCCTATTTTGTTGAAAAACTCGACCTGTTTGTCGCATTGATCATCTTTCGATACTGCCGCGCACGAGGCCCTTGCCCTTCAGTGAGCGATTTGTCTCCACATCTTGGTTGCTCCCTCAAGGAGTTTTGATTGGCGATGCGGCTACTTTAATAAACTACGATCAACCGATGTTCTTGGCGGCAGAACACCGGCTTCGCGGCTTGACGAGTGCCATGACGGAGATCGACAGCAATATGAAGCCGAGCCCACCAACCCATAAATTGCCGCGAAGATAGGCCTCTCCGGCCAGAGCGGCAAATAGCGCCCCGCCAAGGTTTGCAGCGCTGGTGCTCAATGCCAGCAGGACACCGCGATGGGTGTCCGATAGACCGGCAATGTGTGCTTCCAGTCCAGGTGCGCCTATCCCTCCAACGATTGTCCACACTCCCAAGGCTAGGACGACGGCAAGCAGAGTGGGATTCGGAAGCACAAACACGACCGCCAGACAGACAATGACATTTGCCGTGGCCAGCCGCATCGCACGCCTGCCGCCGCCGATGCGTCGTATCGCCGTAGGCGCCAAAGCGTTTCCGGCAACAGAGAGTATGCCGAAGCCGACATAAACAAGGCCAATTTGATGCGTATCCAGATGGAGACCATCGCGTAGACGCTCACCAACCAGCGAATAGATCCCTACCGCGCCGCCGAGACCGAAAAACATACCGCAAAGCGCTCCGAACGTACCTGGAACGAACAGTCTGCCCTCGCCAGTGTGGAGTTCTCTCATGCGCTATTCTACAGCCAGCCATAGCAGATTTTACCACCGTTATCATGTGGTTTGGGCGACAAAATATCGATATCAGGTTCTGCAGGGCACCATGCGCGAGCGCCTGCGCACGATCATCCGGCAGACCTGTGATGAGATGGGGGTGCATATCGCGCGCGGCGTGCTGGCGCGTGATCACATCCACATGTTCGTCTCGATCCCGCCGAAACTGGCTTTGTCGAATGTGATGCACTGGAGTTTCCGGACCTGCGCAAACGTTATTGGGGGCGCAGGTTCTGGGCGCGGGGGTATTTCTCAACCACATCCGGGAACGTGACCGATGACGTGATCCTGCAGTATCTGGAATTACATTCCAAACGCGATGCTACCGGCGCAAGCCGGTAGAGAATTCACTTTCGATGGCTGATTTGTCTCTTTTACCCAGAACTGCGGGGCCGAGGATAGCGACAGTCAGGGCTGCGAGACCGAGCGTGATGAACGCGGCGCGCCACGACCAGAGTTCGGTCAGATATGCGCCGAGGCCGGGACCGGCCATCAGTCCTTGTCGTCAAACCACCCATTGCGAATGAAATGCTCCTGGTGGCTTCTTCGCTGTCGTCTGCCGCCAGAGCAAACCCAGAAGGCGACGCTCTCCAATGGACGCTATTACGAGAACAGCTACGTTTTCATCCTCGAGATGCGGGAGGACAAGGTTTGCCGCATCCGGGAGTACATGGACACGCTGATGGGGTACCAGATGGTGTTCGCCGATGATCATCCCGGCAAGATCGTGCGCTGAGATCTTTGCGCCGTCACTTTGTGGGTGCGCAATGTCGATCCGGTCCAGATCGACGTGGGCTTAGCCGTCGTCCCTCATGCCCCGTATCTCAAGCCCCGGGTCTTGCTTTTTTGCATCTGGTGCATGTCCCAACTGGACCGCCAGTTCGCGCGAGGCTGGTGCCCCGATATACCCGGGGAAGAGACAGAGGTTGTCGACATCCCTCTCCCCCGACTCAAGATGTCCCGCCGCGAATTGGCCCGGAAACGTGCCGGAAAGTTCTAGCCGGGCGATCCTCGTTTCGAACACGGCGCCTTCATGGATGAGATGTGGAGCGAAACCAGGCCTGGTCGGCCCGAAAACCTCTGAGGATCGGAGGGCCGATCCAGCGATGATTTTGGAACCCGGATGCCGTCAGGGCCACATTTGCGCGGCGTGAAGTACGCGCAGCACCGTGACCGTCGCCGCGGTTTCGGCATAGACCGCGATGTAGTTGGGCCGGACCATCAGTTCCCGTGTACCCTCCACCCTGTCGGGACGGCAGCGTTTCGGATGCGCCGGGAGCTGCGCCACCTTGCCCTGTATTTCCTCAAGCAGGGCAAGCGCGGCATCCGGGTTGTCGTCCGAGATGTACTCGACAATCGCCACCAGGTCCGCGACCGCCGGGGCCTTCCATTCGACTTCAGGCACGGCGCTTCCCGTCGATCAGGGCGCCGGCGCCCTGCATCACCTGGTCATGCGGTGTCGCCGGGCGGAGATCGGCAAGTGCCTCCTGCACCTTGGCACGGAACCAGGCGTCATAGGCATCCGGGTCCGCAGTCAGACCGGCGGGCAAGCCCCCTTCGGCGGCAACGCGGGTCAGCAGGATACGCACGGCATCCGAAAGCGTCAGGCCGACCCCGGACAGGGCATCGGCTGCCTGTGCCTTGAGCTGGTCGTCCACGCGAACATGGAGCATCGAGGTTTGGGCGGGCATGGCATGTCCTCCTGTTTTCGGAAGCACTATGTATCTCAATTGAGATATTCGCAAGACCGTCATGATCAGGGTTCCTGCCGATCCGCAACAGCGTCAATGCACCCGGTGTCGTCGAACCCAAACGCGTCGCCTCGCCGTCCCAATGGAAACGGGAAGCTACACCCGAAGCCTGAGTTCTACATCAATGCCACCACAATCCTTGGACGATACTTCATTCTGATCCCGGCATGAGCGGCGCGATTTCCCCGGCATCGGATAGCGACTTCGGCTTGACAATCGCCCCGCCTGTGCCGCAGGTGAGGGTTGCGCTGGTTCCTGCCTCTCGGGCAGGCGAAGAGGGAATGCGACAGGCAGGGCCGGAAAGGTCCCGCCAAAGCGCAGCCGCCCCCGCGACCGTGACCGGATAGGTCGCCCAGGCCACTGGCAAGATGCCGGGAAGGTGGGTCGACCGTTGGGGAAACCCTGAATCCGCAAGCCGGGAGACCTGCCAGCGCTGGTTGTTGACGGGCGGACGGGGTGATCCGCGACCGGCAGGCGGAAAGCTGGCTGCGCGCCTCTTTCGGCCTTCTGGCCCCACCCCATGCGCCGTGCTGGAGGGAAGGGGCCGCTATGCGCGCCATATTGCATGTTTGCACCACCTGCCGGGGGATTGACCCGGATGCGCCGCCGGAGCCGCGTCCCGGCGCGCGATTGCATGACAGTCTCGCCTCGGGCAACCTGCCGGAAGGCGTCGAGCTGCGCCCCGTCGAATGCCTCTCGGCCTGTTCTATGGGCTGTTCGGTCGCATTGTCGGCGCCCGGCAAGTGGTCCTATGTCTATGGCCGCCTGACCCCCGACGATGCCGCCGACATCCTGACCGGCGCCGGTGCCTATGCCGCCGCCCCCGACGGGCTCGTGCCATGGCGCGAGCGACCCGTGATCTTTCGCAAGCAAAGCCTTGCCCGTATCCCCCCGCAGGAGTGATCCATGACCGACCTGACCAAGACTCCCGTTACCGTCATCACCGGCTTTCTGGGCTCGGGCAAGACGACGCTGATCCGGCACCTGATGCAGAACCCGCAAGGCAAGCGGCTGGCCGTTCTGGTCAACGAGTTCGGCACCGTCGGCGTCGATGGCGAGATCCTGAAAGGTTGCGCAGACGACAATTGCCCGGCCGAGAATATCCTCGAATTGTCCAATGGCTGCATCTGCTGCACCGTCGCCGATGATTTCATCCCGACGCTGGAACGGCTGATGGCGATGCCGCAAAAGCCCGATCACATCCTGATCGAAACCTCGGGTCTCGCACTACCCAAGCCCCTGCTCAAGGCTTTCGACTGGCCGGCGATCCGCTCGCGCATCACCGTGGACGGGGTGATCGCGCTGGCCGATGCCGAGGCGGTGGCCGCGGGCCGGTTCGCCCCCGACGAGGCCGCCGTGCAGGCGCAGCGCGAAGCCGATGACAGCCTCGACCACGAAACCCCGCTGTCGGAAGTCTTCGAGGACCAGATTTCCTGCGCCGATGTGGTGCTGCTGACCAAGGCAGATCTGGCGGGCGATGCGGGCGTGGCCGCCGCCCGCGCCATGATCGAGGCCGAAGCCCCGCGCAAGCTGCCGATCCTGCCGGTGACCGATGGCGCGATCGATCCGGCGGTGATCCTGGGCCTCGGGGCGGCGGCCGAGGACGATCTGGAGGCCCGGCCCAGCCATCACGACGGCGCCGATGACCACGAGCACGAGGATTTCGACACGGTGGTGATCGATCTGCCGGAATTCGACGATCCCGACCTGCTGGCCCGCGCCATCGAGCGGTTGGCAGCCGAGCAGAACATCCTGCGCGTCAAGGGCCATGTCGCCATCGCGGGCAAGCCGATGCGCCTGCTGGTGCAGGCGGTGGGTGCGCGGGTGCGGCACCAATATGACCGGCCCTGGGGCGATGCGCCCCGTGTCTCGCGCCTCGTGGTGATCGCCGAGCATGACGATGTGAACGAGGCCGCGATCCGCGACCTGTTGCTGGGGGCCGTGCCTGCCTGATGCATATCGTTTTCCGCGAAAGCCACGGTCTGGAAGAGACCGACACCCCCTATGATCCCGGGCAGACACCCGGCGATCTGGTGGTGCTGTCCTTCTCGGACAGCGATCTCGGGGCTTTCGCGGCAGGCTGGCATCGCGCGAGCGGAGGGCTGCCCTCGCTGCGGCTGTGCAACCTCGTGGCGCTGCGGCATCCGGTCTCGGTCGATACCTATGTCGAGCAGACCCTGTCTGGTGCGAAAGGCATCCTGATCCGGCTGATCGGCGGCGAGGCATATTGGCCCTATGGGCTGGCCTCGGTGCAGGATCTGGCGCGGCGGCGGGGGATCGCACTTGCCGTATTGCCCGGCGATGGCCGCGACGATCCGCGACTGGACGCGGTTTCAACCGTGCCGGTCTCGGTTCTGCGGCAACTCAAGCGGCTTTGCGATGCGGGCGGAGCGGTGGCGGCGCAGGCCGCGCTGGCGCAGATGGCGATGGCGGCGGGGCTGTGGGCCGAACCGGTCATGGGCGCGACCTCCGTGCCGCAGATGGGTTTTTACGACCCCGATCGAGGCGTTATCTCCGCACCGCCAGATGATGGCCCGCTGGCCCTTGTCAGCTTTTATCGCAGCTACCTGGCCGCCGCCGACACCGGCCCGGTCGATGCGCTGATCCACGGGCTGCACAAGGTCGGATTTGCGGCCTGCGGAGTCTTTGCGCCATCGCTCAAGACTCCGGGTTTCGGTGAATGGCTGGCCGGGGCGCTCCCCTCTCCTCCGGTGGCCCTCGTCAATGCGACCGGCTTCTCGGTCCGGGCCGAAACCGGGGTCACGCCGTTCGACGGGTTCGGTTGCCCGGTCTGGCAGGTGGCGCTCTCCACCAATCGCCGCCGGGAATGGGAGCAGGCAGAGCGGGGGCTGTCGCCATCCGACCTGGCCATGCATGTCGTCCTGCCCGAGATCGATGGCCGCATCTTCGCGGGCGTGACCAGCTTCAAGGCCCCCGAGCCGCGCGACCCCGACCTGCAATTCAGCCGCTTTGCCCATCGCGCCGAGCCTGATCGCGTCGCGGCCATCGTGGACCGGGTCAGCGCGCGGCATCGCCTTACCGTCACGGCGCCCGAGGATCGCCGCATCGCCGTGGTCCTGTCCACCTATCCGGGGCGCGACTGGCAGATAGCCCATGCCGTGGGGCTGGATGCGCTGGCGTCGGCGGATGCCGCGCTGAAGATACTGAATGAAGCCGATTACGACATTCCCCCCGGCGCGGATGCCCAAGCACTGGCAACCGAGCATATCGACTGGCCGCTGGCCGACTACCTGGCCGCTCTGGAGCATCTTCCCGAAACCCTTCGCGGCGATCTGCGGGCGGAATGGGGCGATGCGCAGGCCGATTCCGATTGCCGCGATGGCGTGTTCCGCTTTGCCGCGATCCGGCGCGGCAACCTGCTGCTGGCGCTGCAGCCCGAGCGTGGCCAGCGCGACAGCCGCAAGGACGATTACCACGACCTGACCCGCACCCCGCGCCACGGCTATGTCGCCTTCTACCTGTGGCTACGCGCGCAAGGCCTGCATGCGCTGGTGCATATGGGTGCGCATGGCACGCTGGAATGGCTGCCCGGCAAGGCGGTGGCGCTGTCCGGGTCTTGCTGGCCCGAGGCATTGGTGGGTGATCTGCCGGTGATCTATCCCTTCATCGTCAACGATCCCGGAGAAGCGGCACAGGCCAAGCGCCGCCTTGGCGCTGTAACATTAGGCCATCTGCCGCCGCCGATGGTCGCCGCGGCCATCCCGGCAGGCTTGGGTGAGCTGGAGCGGCTGCTGGACGAATTTTCCACCGCCGACGGGCTGGACCCGGCGCGGCGCGACCGCCTGACCCGCGCCATCCGCGACGAGGCCCGCGCGGCCGGTGTCGAGGCGGATCTGGGCATCCCGCCCGATGCCAGCGCCGCCGAGGCGATCGCCCGGATCGATCTGTTTGTCTGTGATCTCAAGGAAAGCCAGTTCGGCGAGGGGCTGCATGTCTACGGCTCGGGGGATTGCGGGGCCGAGGAACAGGCGGGGCTGCTGGCCGCGCTGGATGGACGCCATGTCGCACCCGGACCCTCGGGCTCGCCCGCGCGGGGACGCAGCGACGTGATGCCCACCGGGCGGAACCTGTTCAGCACCGATCCTCGCGCCGTGCCGACCCCTGCCGCACATGCGCAGGGGGTCAAGCTGGCCGAGGAATTCCTGCGCCGACATTTGCAGGATCACGGCGACTGGCCCAAGGGGCTGGTCGTCGATCTGTGGGGCAGCGCGACCATGCGCACGGCGGGCGAGGAATTCGCCATGGCGCTGCACCTGGCGGGGCTGAAACCGGTTTGGGATAGCGGATCGGGGCGGGTCTCGGGCGTCGAGGTCGTGCCGCTGACCCTGCTGAACCGCCCCCGGATCGACGTGACGCTGCGGGTCTCGGGCCTGTTCCGCGACGTGTTCCCAGTGCTGGCGCAATTGTTCGAGACCGGCGCGGCGGCATTGGCCGGGCGTGGCGAAGACCCGGTGGACAATCCCTACCAGACCCGCAACCCCCGCGTCTTCGGCCCCGAACCGGGACAATACGGGCTTGGCATGGGTCCGGCGGCTGACAGTTTCACCGATCAGGCGCGGCAGGCGGCGGGCGAGGCATGGCTGGCCGCATCAAGCTGGTCCATCGGCGCAGATGGCCAGGCGCGGCAGGACCGCGCGGCGCTGGAATCGCGGCTGGCGGGGGCGGACAGTTTCCTCCATGCGCAGGATTTGCCGGAAACCGATCTGCTGCTGGCCGCCGATTATGCCGCGCATGAGGCCGGTTTCGCCGCCGCCATGGCGCGGATCGGGGCGGCAGAACCGTCGCTCTACCATCTCGACGCCACGCAGCCCGACCGCCCCCGCGCCCGCAGCCTGACCGAGGAGATCGCCCGCACGGTCCGCGCCCGCGCCTCGGATCCGCGATGGGCCGATGGCATGGCCGCGCATGGATTCCGGGGTGCGGCCGAGATCGCCGCGACGCTGGATCACCTTGCCGCTTTCGCGCATCTGGCCGGGGCGGTGCCGCCGCATCTGTTCGATCTCTATCACGACGCGACGCTTGGCCGCCCCGAGATCGTGAATTTCATGGAACAGGCCAACCCCGAGGCGCTGCAGGCGATGCGCGACCTGTTCCGCCGCCTTGCCGATGCCGGTCTATGGACGACCCGCCGCAACTCGATCGCGGCCTCGCTGGAGGCGGAACGATGAGCCGGGTCAGGGGATGGTGCCCCGGCGCGTTGCGGCCGATGGAATCCGGCGATGGCTGGATCACCCGCATCCGTCCGCATGGCGGGCGTCTGAGCCCCGTGCAGACCGAGGAAATCGCCCGCGCTGCACGGGATCATGGCAATGGGTTGATCGACCTGACCGGACGCGCCAATCTGCAAATTCGCGGCGTGACGCCCGATAGCCATGCCCCGCTGATCGAGGCCCTTCGCGCGCTTGGCCTGATCGATGCGGATATCGGGGCCGAGCAGCGGCGCAACATCATCGTCACTCCTTTCGCGGATCCCGAAACCGATGGGCTGGCCGCAAAACTGGAGGCGGCGCTGGCCGCCTCTGCCCTGCCCCTGCCCTCGAAATTCGGCTTTGCCGTCGATACCGGCCCGGCCCCGGTTCTGCAGGACATCCCCGCCGATATCCGGCTGGAGCGGGGTGCGGATGGCGGCTTGATCCTGCGTGCCGACGGATGCGCCTACGGGACTCGCTACCATGATGCGACCGAGGCGCTGGCACTGGCCGAATGGTTCCTTGCACAGGGCGGAGCGCCCGAAGGCCGGGGGCGAATGGCCGGGCTGATCGCGCGCGGCGTCTCGCCGCCGGATGCGGTGCTGTCCCCCGCCCCTGCCTTGACGCCTCCCGTTCCGGGTGATGTGCCGCAAGGGATATTGCTCAGCGTCGAGTTCGGTCAACTCAAGGCGGAAACACTTGCCGATCTTGCCGCGCTTGGCCCGCTCCGCGTGACACCGTGGCGGATGCTGCTGATCGAGGGCGCGGTCTCGGTCCCCGCCCTGCCCGGCCTGATCGCGGAACCCGGCGATCCCCGGCTGCGGCTGCGCGCCTGCACCGGCGCTCCGGGCTGCCGCCATGCCCATGCGCCGACCCGCGCCCTTGCCCGCCAGCTTGCGCCGCATCTGCCCGAGGGGCGGGTGTTGCATGTCTCGGGCTGCGCCAAGGGCTGCGGTTGGCCGCGCGCTGCCGATCTGACCTTTACGGCCACGCCCGAGGGTTTCGACCTGATCCGGGGCGGCTGCGCCTCGGATATTCCCCAGCTTCGCGGGCTGCCGCCCGCCCGACTGCCAGAGGTTCTGTGATGCCTTACGATTACGAAAAGGACGGCGCGGCGATCTATCGCCAATCCTTCGCCACCATCCGGGCCGAGGCCGATCTGGCGCGCTTTACCCCCGAAGAGGAAATCGCCGCCGTTCGCATGATCCATGCCGCCGGGATGGTCGAACTGGCCGCGCATATCCGCTTTACCCCCGGCATGGCCATCGCCGCCCGTGCCGCGCTGGAAGCCGGCGCGCCGATCCTTTGCGATGCGCGGATGGTCAGCGAGGGCATCACCCGCGCCCGTCTGCCCGCCGGGAACGAGGTCATCTGCACCCTGCAGGATCCAAGCGTGCCCGCCATGGCGCAGGAGATGGGCAATACCCGATCCGCCGCCGCGCTGGAGCTGTGGCGCCCGCATCTGGACGGCGCGGTGATCGCCATCGGCAACGCTCCGACCGCGCTGTTCCACCTGTTGAACATGCTCGAAGATCCCGCCTGCCCCCGTCCCGCCGCGATCATCGGCTGCCCGGTGGGTTTCGTCGGTGCGGCAGAATCCAAGCAGGCGCTGATCTCTGCCCCGCCAGTCCCTTCGCTTATCGTCGAGGGGCGCTTGGGCGGCTCGGCCATCACCGTCGCCGCCGTCAACGCGCTGGCCAGCCGCAAGGAGTAAGCCATGACCCAAGCGAAAGGCAGGATCATCTGCGCGGGCCTTGGCCCCGGCGACCCCGAGCTGATCTCGGTCAAGGCCGACCGGGCGATCCGGGGCGCGCGGCATGTCGCCTATTTCCGCAAGGCGGGGCGGCAGGGGCAGGCGCGCCGGATCGTGCAGGGCATGCTGGCCGAGGGCGTGACCGAATACCCGATGGAATACCCGGTCACCACGGAAATTCCCTTTGACAGCCCGGAATATAACGCCCTGCTGGCCGCATTCTATGACCAATGGGCCGCAAACCTGGCCGATCTGGCGCGCGATCACGAGGTGGTGGTGCTCTGCGAGGGCGACCCGTTCTTCTACGGCTCCTTCATGCATCTCTATATTCGCCTGCGCGAGCGGATCGGGATCGAGGTGATCCCCGGTATTCCAGGCATGGCGGGCTGCTGGAACGTCACGGGGCAGCCGATCACATGGGGCGACGATGTGCTGAGCGTGGTCATGGGCACCTTGCCCGAGGCTGACCTGATCCGGCATATGCAAGGATCGGATGCGCTGGTGGTGATGAAGACCGGGCGCAACCTGCCCCGTATCCGACGGGCATTGGCGGCAGCCGGGCGGCTGGACCAGGCATGGCTGATCGAACGCGGCACCATGCCCGGCGAAAGAGTCCTGCGGCTGGCCGAGATCGAGGACGCGGATTGCCCCTATTTCGCCATCGTGCTGGTCCATGGGCAGGGCCGCCGCCCGGTCTTGATGCCCAAGGCGGCGGAATGAGCGGTTGGGTCACGGTTGCAGGTCTTGGTCCGGGCGCCGAGGATCTGGTCACGCCCGAGGTCAGTGCCGCGTTGGCCGAGGCCACCGATGTCATCGGCTATATCCCCTATGTCGCCCGCATCGCGCCGCGCCCCGGCCTGACCCTGCACGCCACCGACAACCGGGTCGAGCTGGACCGCGCCGCCCATGCGCTGGAACTGGCAGGGGCGGGGCGGCGCGTGGTCGTGGTGTCCTCGGGCGATCCGGGGGTCTTCGCCATGGCCTCGGCACTATTCGAGGCGCTCGAGGCCGATCCGCGCCATGCCGCGCTGGATATCCGTATCCTGCCCGGCATCACCGCCATGCTGGCCGCCGCCGCCCGGGCGGGCGCGCCATTGGGGCATGATTTCTGCGCCATCAACCTGTCGGACAATCTCAAGCCCTTCGCACTGATAGAGCGCCGGTTGCGTCACGCGGCAAGGGGCGATTTCGCCATGGCCTTCTATAACCCCCGCTCGTCCAGCCGCCCGCATCAATTCGCCCGCGTACTGGAGATCCTGCGCGAGGAATGCGGCTCTGATCCGCTGATCACCTTTGCCCGTGCCGTCTCGACCCCTGACGAGCGGCTGGTCACCATCTCCCTGTCCGAGGCACAACCCGGGATGGCGGATATGCGGACGGTCGTTCTGCTCGGCAATTCCGCGACGCGTCGGGTCGGGCGCTGGATCTATACCCCGCGACGGGCAGAGGACGCGCCATGATGCAGCCATGCCATCGCCTCTCCGGGTTCCGCGACACTGCGGCGCGGCGGCAGCCGGGGCCGGTCGATCATCACTACCGGCAGGCTCAATTGGCGGGCAGCGATCAGCTTGGCCTCGGCCCCCGCGCCGCCGGAATTCTTGGCGACCAGATGGGTGATGCCATGGGCGCGCATCAATGCCTCGTCGCCCTCTGCCGTAAAGGGGCCACGGGCGATCACCGCCTCGGCATCGGGCAATGGCAGCGGGCCTTCGGGCGGATCGACCAGCCGCAGCAGGTAATGATGCGGGCGAGTGGCGAAGGAGGCGAGGTTCTGCTTGCCGATGGCGAGGAACACCCTCGCGGGCGCATCGGGCAAGACGCGGGCGGCCTGTTCGGGATCGGCGACAAGGATCCAGCGATCATCCGGCCCGGCGCGCCATGCCGGGCGCTCCAGCGCCAGAAGCGGGGTTCGCGTCTCATTGCAAGCGGTGATCGCATTGCGGCTCATCTGTGCGGCAAAGGGATGGGTCGCGTCGATCACGTGGCTGATCGCCTGATCCCGCAGAAAGGCCGCCAGCCCCGACGCGCCGCCAAAGCCGCCCACCCGCAGCGGCAGCGGCTGTGCGACCGGCGCATTGGTGCGGCCCGCATAGGAGAACACCGCATCCATGCCGGCATCCGCCAGCAGGCGGGCCATGCGGCTGGCCTCGGTCGTGCCGCCCAGCAAAAGGATGCGGTTCATGGATAAGCCCTGGTTGACGATCATCGGTATCGGCGAGGATGGCTTGGCCGGGCTGCCGGATGCAAGCCGTTCCGCGCTGGAACAGGCCGAAATCGTCTTTGGCGGTCCCCGGCATCTGTCGCTTGCAGGGGTCGCGGCCAAGGGACGCCCCTGGCCGGTGCCCTTCGACATCGCCCCGGTGCTGGAATGCCGGGGGCGGCCTGTCGTCGTGCTGGCCTCGGGCGATCCGTTCCATTTCGGCGCGGGGGGGAGCCTTGCCGAGCATCTGGAGCCCGGAGAATGGCATGGGCTGCCCGCACCGGGCGTGTTCTCGCTGGCCGCCGCACGGTTGGGATGGCGGCTGGAACAGATCGCCTGTCTTGGCCTGCATGCCGCGCCCTTCGCCCGGCTTCGCCCGTATCTGGGCGCAGGCTGCCGGATCATCGCCACCCTGCGCGATGGCGCGGCCCTCGCGGCTCTGGCGGAATGGCTGACGGCACTGGGCGCAGGGGCGATGCGCATGGCGGTGCTGGAACGGCTTGGCGGCGCGCAAGAGCGTGTGCGGCAGGCCCGCGCAGACAGCTTCGGGCTGACGGAGATCGAGGCCCCGGTCGCCGTCGCCCTCTGCGGTGCCGATCTGCCGCGCGGTTTCGGCCCGGCCAATGCGCCGGGACGGTCCGAGGCGGAATTCGCCCATGACGGCCAGATCACCAAATCGCCCATCCGGGCCCTGACACTGGCCGCGCTGGCCCCTAGGCGCGGCGCGTTGCTGTGGGATATCGGCGGCGGATCGGGCGCGGTCTCGGTCGAATGGGCTCTGGCCGGGGGCCGCGCCTGCTGCATCGAGCCCCGTGCCGACCGGCTGACCAATATCCGTGCGAATATCGATGCTTATGGCCTGTCCGGCCTCGTCAAGCCTATCCATGGCAAGGCCCCCGAGGCGCTGGCCGGTCTGGCCGAACCCGATGCCGTCTTTATCGGCGGCGGCGCAAGCCACGAGCTGTTCGAGACGCTCTGGCCGCTTCTGCCCACAGCCGCCCAGCTGGTCGCCAATGCCGTGACCCTGGAAACCGAAGCGCTGCTGACCGAACTGCATGCCCGCCATGGCGGCAGCCTGACCCGGATCGAGATCTCCGAAGCCGCGCCCCTTGGCCGGATGCGAGGCTGGCAATCCGCGCGTCCGGTGGTGCAATGGCAGGTGACGCGATGAAGGTGGCGGGATTCGGGTGCCGGCCGGATACGCCCGCCGAGGCGTTGCGCGATGCGCTGACCCGCACCGGGGCTCAGGATCTTGCGGCAATTGCCACCATCCCGGCACGCGCCGTCGAGCTGACGGCTTTGGCACAGGCACTGGACCTGCCATTGCGCCTGACCGAGGTGAGGGGCGTCACCACCCCCACGCGATCCGAGCGCGTCCAGGCCCTGCACGAGACCGGCTCGGTCGCCGAGGCCGCCGCCCTGTCGGCCTGCGGGTCTGACGCGCGGATCATTGTCACACGCGTCACCAGCAGTTGCGGCCGCGCCACCGCAGCCATCGCCGAAAGCGAGGAAACCCCATGACCGTCCATTTCATCGGCGCCGGTCCCGGCGCGGCGGACCTGATCACCCTGCGCGGGCGCGACCTGATCGCGGCCTGCCCGGTCTGCCTCTATGCGGGCAGCCTGATCCCCGAGGCACTGCTGAGCCATTGCCCGCCCGGCGCGCAGATCGTGAATACCGCGCCGCTCAGCCTCGACCGGATCATCGACGAGATCGCCTCGGCCCATGCGGCAGGCCATGACGTGGCGCGGCTGCATTCGGGCGACCTGTCGGTCTGGTCGGCGATGGGCGAGCAGCTTCGACGCCTGCGGGCGAAGGGCATTCCCTTCGAGGTCACGCCCGGGGTGCCCTCTTTCGCAGCAGCAGCAGCCGCCTTGCAGACCGAGCTGACCTTGCCCGGCATCGCCCAATCCGTGGTGCTGACCCGCACGCCCGGCCGCGCCTCGGCCATGCCGTCGGGCGAGACGCTGGCCGCCTTCGCCGCCACCGGTGCCACGCTGGCCATTCACCTGTCGATCCATGCGCTGTCCCGCTCGGTGGCCGAACTGATCCCGCATTACGGCCCCGGTTGCCCGGTGGCCGTCATCTGGCGCGCAAGCTGGCCCGATCAGCGGGTGATCCGCTCGACCCTCGCACAGATCGAGGCCGAGGCTGAAGGCATCGACCGCACCGCGCTGATCCTTGTCGGCCCGGCACTGGCGGCCGAGGATTTCGACGACAGCCGCCTCTATGCCGCCGATTACGACCGTCGCTATCGCCCGACCGGCCCTGACCCGAGATTTCCCGAATGATGCCGTTGATCCATCCTACATGCGGGGGGCCAACCCCCCGCCGCCGACCGGTTCGCGAACCAGTAGCGCCCCAACCGGCGACGCCCCTGGATATTTATATGAAGAAGAAGGCGGAAAGGTCTTCTTCTTCATATAAATATCCAAATTCCAACGTGACAATTTCGCTCAACGCGGCAAGTGAGGTGCTCGATGTCCAATAGCCCGCCCCCCCCGGGTCTGCTTGTCTCCGCCCCGTCCTCGGGCACGGGCAAGACGGTGCTGATGCTGGGGCTGTTGGCCGCGCTGCGCACGCGCGGCCTGGATGTGCAACCCTTCAAGAGCGGGCCCGACTATATCGACCCCGCCTTTCATCTTGCCGCTTCGGGAAGCGCTTCGTTCAACCTGGACACATGGGCCATGAGCCCGGGCCAGATCGCCGCACATACAAGCGGAAGAGAGGCGGACCTGGTGCTGGCCGAGGGCTCGATGGGCTTGTTCGACGGGGTGGCGAAACCCGGCGAAACCGGCATCGGCTCCAGTGCCGAGATTGCCGGTCTGATGGGCTGGCCGGTGGTCCTGATCCTCGATGTTTCTGGGCAGGCGCAATCGGCGGCGGCGGTGGCCAAGGGGTTCGCGACGTTGCGCCCCGACATGCCGTTCGCCGGGGTTGTGCTGAACCGGGTCGCCTCGCCCCGCCACGAAGCACTGATCCGGAAGGGCATGGAAGAGGCCGGCATCGCGGTGTTGGGCGCCCTGCCACGACAGGGAAATATCGAGCTTCCAGAGCGGCATCTGGGCCTCGTGCAGGCCGAGGAAACCGCCGGGCTGGAGGGTATCCTGCGCCATGCCGGGGAGTTCATCTCCGCCCATTGCGACCTGGACGCCATCATCGCCGCCGCCGCCACGCGGAACCTGCCGGACACGGCGCCGCATCGGCCGGTGCCACCGCCGGGCGCGCGGATCGCCCTGGCCCGGGACGCTGCCTTTTCCTTCACCTATCCGCATCTGCTTGCGGAATGGCGCAGCCAGGGTGCGACGATCCTGCCCTTCTCGCCCCTGGCCGACGAGGCCCCGGATGAAAGCGCCGATGCCTGCTGGCTGCCCGGCGGCTATCCGGAACTGCATGCGGGCCGTCTCGCCGATGCGGGGCATTTCCGTGACGGGCTTTCCCGCTTTGCCCGGACGCGCCCCGTGCATGGTGAATGCGGCGGCTACATGGCGCTGGGGGCCGGGTTGGTGGATGCGGAAGGGCGGCGGCACCGGATGGCGGGCTTGCTGGGGCTGGAGACCAGCTATCAGAAGCGCCGCATGCATCTGGGCTACCGGCTCGCGCGGCTCAACACCGCCACCCTGCCCGGCCTGGGCGCGGAGGAGGCGCTGCGCGGGCACGAGTTCCACTATGCCACGATCCTGTCGCAGCCCGACGCGCCGCTGGCCCGGGTCAGCGATGCAAATGGCGCCAAAGTGCCGGAAACCGGATCATACCGCGCCATGGAAGGCGGGGGGCAGGTGAGCGGAACGTTTTTCCACCTGATTGCACGGGCACAGAACGCTTGACCCGGCCGCCACGATGATCTTTAGCTGAACCCCTGATCGGTGGCCCGCAAGGACGCAATGATGCGTCGGGCTTCATCGGGAATGGGGAAGGGCATGGCATCCCGCCGCGCCCCAAGCCTCAGCCGCCCCCGCGACTGTATGCGGAGAGCGCGCTTCATCTGCGCCACTGGTTCCTCTGAAGGACTGGGAAGGCCGAAGCCGCGCGACGATCCGCGAGCCAGGAGACCGGCCGTCAGACATAACGCCAACGCCGTCGGGTGTGACGGCACAAGGAGACTGACATGCATATCGAACCCGGAATCGTCACCGGCGCGAAAATCGCGCTGAGCCATGCCACTGCCGCGGCCGCAGCCGGTTATACGCTGAAACTGGCATGGGAGGCGCTGCGCGAACGCGGGCTTGCCTCGCTGGCCGGACGGGCCGTGCTGACGACTGCCGCCGTATTCACCTTCTTCGAGATCATGCCGCATTTCCCCGTCGGCGTCTCGGAGGTGCATTTCATCCTCGGCTCGACGCTGTTCCTGTTGTTCGGGGCGGCACCTGCCGCGATCGGGCTGGCATTGGGGCTGCTGTTGCAGGGGATGCTCTTCGCGCCCTTCGATCTGCCGCAATACGGGATGAACATCACCACTCTGCTGGTGCCGCTTTTCGCGCTTCAGGCGCTGGCGGCGAGGATCATCGCGCCGGGCACTGCCTATGTTGATCTGCGCTACGGGCAGGCCCTGGCGCTGTCCACCGCCTACCAGGGCGGGATCGTGGCATGGGTCGCGTTCTGGGCGATCTACGGCCAGGGGTTTGCCGGTGGAATCCACGGCATCGCCACATTCGGCGCGGCCTATATGCTGGTCGTGCTGATCGAGCCGCTGGTCGATCTGGCGGTGCTGGCCGGTGCGAAATCGCTGCGAGGCCTGCGCGGATCCAGCCTGGTGACGCCCCGGCTGTTCGCCTGATGCATCAGTTGCGGGCGCTTCACCGCCCGCAACCTTCTACGGAGACCAGATGATCGACCTCACCCTGATCGGCATCGGGACCGGCAATCCCGACCACCTGACATTGCAGGCCATTGCCGCGATGCAAGAGGCCGATCTGATCCTGATCCCGCTGAAAGGCGCCGAAAAGGACGACCTGGCCGGGCTGCGCCGGAAGATCTGCGACCGGCATGTCGGACCATCCACCCGGATCGCCGAATTCGCCCTGCCTCGCCGGGACAGTGCCGATCCCGATTATCTGGGCGCCGTGAGCCGCTGGCACGATGCCATCGCCGATGCCTGGCATGCCGAGATCCGCGGCCACCTGCCCAGCCTGTCCGGCCGGGTGGCGCTGCTGGTCTGGGGCGATCCCTCGCTTTACGACAGCACCCTGCGCATCGCCGACCGGCTGGCCCGCGACCTGCTGCTCCGCCGCCATGTCATTCCCGGCATCACCGCGATCCAGGGGCTCTGCGCCGCCCATGCGATACCCCTGAACCGTATCGGCGCGCCGGTCCAGGTCACCACCGGGCGCCGTCTGCGGGATCATGGCTGGCCCGAAGGAGCCGATACGGTGGTGGTGATGCTTGACGGCCAATGCTCGTTCCAGGCTCTGCCACCCGAAGGGCTGAGCATCTGGTGGGGCGCCTATATCGGCATGGACGAGCAGATCCTGGACCAAGGCCCGCTGGCCAAGGCCGGACCGCGCATCGTCGATAGCCGCGCCCGCGCCCGTGCCGCCCATGGCTGGATCATGGATATCTACATGCTGCGCCGCGAGCCCGCCTGACGCGGCCCATCGACACAACCTGTTCTTCTTCCTGCAAGAAGAAGATACGCGGTGCAGGCCTGGATCGGGGGAAACATCCTCCGTCTGAGGCGAACTCAACCGAGGTGGCGATCCGACGCGATCGTGACCCGGTCGCGTCGGGAGGCCTGAACGAAGGGAATGATCTTCTTGTAGACCGACAATGGCGGTCGGACCTGCCCGGAATGCGGGACGAACATGTTTCCCTTGCACAGGGTCGGGTCCAGCGGATTGCCGCCGCAGAGAAGGATGAAGTAATCCATGATCATATCGGCCTGCGCCTCCCTGTTCAGGCCGGAGAAGGCGAGTTTTTCCCAACCGAAGGTGAGGTAGTTGTAATCGGAGGAATCATGCCAGAACCTGCGGATTCGCTCGCGGTTCTTCCGTGTATCCGGCACCGCGTGCTCGCGGATGAACTGTTCCAGAATTCCCGAATTCGCCACGTCGGCCCCGTTCGCCGGTTTCGTGCTGGTCGTGCCGTCCATATTGTCGGCGCTGATCGTCGTCGGCATGGTGACGGGCCGTGTCTCGTGATGGACATGCAGCGGCCGGCTGACGATATCCATGACCGGGCGGTGATCCTTGTAACGGCATTCCCCGGCGAGCCGATCGAGATATTCGAGCAATGACATCTCCAGATGCTCGCTGTAGTTCAATGCCTTGTGATAGCCTAGGCTTGCCCGGGGCTGGGTCTGGTTCTGCCAGACATGGGCAAGCTCGTGGATGAATTTCGCCTGCTGCGTCAGGCTGGCCTGATGGAAGCTGTCCACGAAGGCGGTACCGTTCGCATTGGGCGGGAAATGGATATCGTTGCCGACGGTATGCGGCGATTCCGTCTCATGCGCGCAACCATGCACACGCACCTTTCTCAGGGTGATCTTGCCGTTGAAGACCATGTTCGCGAGGGTCTGCTCTCCCTCGGTCAGGCGCCGCTTCTGCTTCTTGGTGCCGCCGCAGTCCTGGATGTCCATATCCAGGTCCTGAATTGCCACGGTTCAATTCCCTTGTTCTTCAATGCGGGCATCCTGCCATGACATTCCTTGTCTTGTCGATCGCGCAGTGCAGCAATGCAGACCCAAGGGCGCAACACCTGACCCGGTCATGCGGTCATCAGGGCAAGGTGCTGCGTCTCGCGGCGCCGTCGAACAGCAATTCGCATGTTTCCGCCCTCAGGCCCTTGCGCGCATTATCCCTGGAATGAGCCTCGACCCACCTGGTCAGTTGGGCGAGTGTGGGCTCTTCAAGACCCTGTTTGTCCAGATCGGCCTTGGCAACGGTTTTCGCATGCGCGTAAATCCGCGGCTTTTCCAGTTTTACCGAACAGCCCCAGGCAAGCACGAGATCGCTCGCGACCTCCTCGATATAGGCGTTCTGCTCGTCGTTCAGGCGCGAGGCGATGCCTTCCATCTCGGCGATGCTGGCCTCGCGTTCGGCGGCTTTCCCGCCGCCGGTGCCACCCTGCTCGCAGGCGGTCAGCGCCGTGATGGCTGCAAATGCCGAAATGAGAATGGTCTTGTTCATAAGATCCCCCGTGCTTGCAATCGATTGCCTGTCTGCCGACTTATCGGGGTGACTGCAACCTGAAGAGGTAGGAATTTCCTATGAAATCCGCCTTCGCGCCCTTGGCATCGGCCAGTGCGACATCGCGGATGGAATTGTTGCGGATGTTCCGTTTCTGGCGATCTGAAAGAATGCAGGCGGGATCTGCCGCGCAAAGTTGACAGCTGGCAACCCGCGCGGGGCGATCCGCCTGATTGAGTATGGGGGCGTCCCGGCCATCCTCCGTGGAAGTGCGGCGGCCACGGTCAGCCAGTTGCTGGAACGACAAGCGTCCCGTTCATGGCCAGGAAGTGAGGGTATCCCCGGTGGAGGGCCGTGAGTTCCGTTATACCGCCTGAATGCCCCTGCGGTCGCCTTCGATCGGCGCAAGCGCCAACCCGCCCTCGCGGACAAGGAAATCCGCGATGTCCTGCACGCCGCCGCCATGACGTAGCGAGGCCATGACCACCGGACGTGTCCCGCGCGAGGCACGTGCATCGGCCTCCAGCAATTCGGCATCGACGCCCACATGCGGCGCAAGATCGATCTTGTTCACCACCAGCAGGTCGGAGCGCGCCAGGCCGGGGCCGCGCTTGCGGGGGATGTCCTGGCCCGCGGCGGTGTCGATGACATAGATGGTCAGATCGGCCAGTTCCGGCGAGAATGTCGCGGCAAGATTGTCGCCGCCCGACTCGATCAGCACCAGGTCGAGATCGGGAAAAGCGACGTTCAGATCGGCGATAGCGGCAAGGTTGATGCTGGCATCCTCGCGGATCGCGGTATGCGGGCAGCCGCCGGTCTCGACGCCCCGGATACGCTCTTGCGGCAGGACCTGCGCGCGCATCAGCGCCTCGGCATCCTCGCGCGTGTAGATGTCATTGGTGATCACCGCCATGGACAGGCGCGGGGCGAGGTGGCGCGCCAGTTGCTCGGTCAGGGTGGTCTTGCCTGCACCGACGGGTCCGCCGATACCGACGCGAAGGGGGCCGTTGAAGCTCATGATCTGAAAATCCTCGTTCTCATGGTTTCATGCGACATGGCGGCGATGTCCGCGCCCCATGTTGCGCTGACCAGATCGGCCTCGGAGGCCGATGCGGCGCGGATCGCCGTGGCCAGCAGCGTCGGCTGCAGCCCGGCCAGCATCGCCTGTCCCTCGACCGGACCAAGTGGCATGAAGCGCACCGCAGCCGAGATCAGCGCCGCCGCCTGCGCCTGCAGAAAAGCGGCGATCATCTCGGGGGCGGGCAACGGGAACCCGGCGCAGGCCCGACCGAAGGCGACCGGCAGCGCGGCGGGGGCATGGGCCTCGCCTGTCAGTGCCGTGACATTGGCGGAAAACGCGGTTCCCTGCTCGATGGTCTCGGTCAGGCGTTGCGAGCCCATGCAGGTGGCGCGGGCCAGATCGTCCAGCCCGGCATGATCGGCACCGGGCCGCAGCGACAGCGACACCAGGACCCCATCCGTCCAGCCTCCGCCATGTTCCAGCCAGTCGGCCAGCCATTGCGGCAGGGTCGCGCGGGTCGCCGCCCCCCGGTCCATCGCCCATTCCAGCCCTTGCGACCAAGCGAAACCGCCCACCGGGAAGGCGGGCGACAGGTATTGCGCCAGCCGCAGCCGGGCGGCGTCAGGCGTGATCGTGCTGATGGTCATGGTCATGGGCATGTGCATGAAAGTGACCGTGGTCATGGCCGAAGGTGCGGCCATGGCCATAGGCACCCTTTTCGGGGCTGAAGGGCAAGCTCGCGTGCTCGATCCGCGCGCCAAGCTGGTCCAGCATCGCCTCCAGCACGTGATCGGCGCGGATGATCAGCCGCTCCGCCTCGATCCGGCAGGGGGTGTGGCGATTGCCGATATGCCAGGCAAGGCGGGGCAGGTCGCCGCGAATGACCAGCACCGGCTCGGCGGCGGCATGGACGAGGATCCGGCGGCCATCCGACAGCAGGAAAGCGTCGCCATCCTCAAGACTGGTGACCTCGGGCAGATCGACAAGGAAATCGCCCGCGTCGCAGGCCAGCCGCTTGCGGCGCAGCAGCCGCCCCTCGTAATCCAGCATCACGCCGCCATCGAAGGGGCCGGAAGCATTGCGGATCACCTGGTGGCTATGGGGGATCATCGGGGACTCCTCAGAACAGGAAATAGCGCTGCGCCATGGGCAGCTCGCTTGCGGGCTCGCAACTCAGCAATTTGCCATCGGCGCGGACCTCGTAGGTTTCGGGATCGACCTCGATCTCGGGCATGGCATCGTTCAGCACCATGTCTGTCTTGCCGATGTCGCGTGTCTGCTCGACCGCGATCAGCACCTTGTCCAGACCCTCGCCCGCCCCGGCCTCCAGCCCCGCGCGTGACAGGAACAGCGCCGAGGCGCGGCGCGAATGCCCCCACATCGGACGGCTGAAGACCGGCTGCACCGGGATCGAGCCATTCGGATCGCCCATCTGCGCCACGCTGATCTGGCCGCCGACCAGCACCATCTCGGGCTTGACGCCGAAGAATGCCGGGGACCACAGCACCAGATCAGCACGCTTGCCGGGGGTGATGCTGCCGATATGGGCGCTGACCCCATGCGCGATGGCCGGGTTGATCGTGTATTTGGCGATATAGCGGCGGGCGCGCAGATTGTCGTTCTCGCCCTGCTCGCCTTCCAGCCGCCCGCGCTGGCGGCGCATCTTGTCGGCGGTCTGCCATGTGCGGATGATCACCTCGCCGATCCGGCCCATCGCCTGACTGTCCGACGAGATCACGCTGAAGGCACCCAGATCATGCAGGATATCCTCGGCGGCAATGGTCTCGCGCCGAATGCGGGATTCGGCGAAGGCGACATCCTCGGGCACCCGGCGGTCCAGATGGTGGCAGACCATCAGCATGTCCAGATGCTCTTCGATGGTATTTGCCGTGTAGGGCCGGGTCGGGTTGGTCGACGACGGCAGCACATTGCCCATGCCCACCATGCGGATGATGTCGGGGGCATGGCCGCCGCCCGCGCCCTCGGTGTGATAGGCATGGATCGTGCGCCCGCCGATGGCCGCCATCGTGTCCTCGACAAAGCCGGATTCGTTCAGCGTGTCGGTATGGATCATCACCTGCACATCCATCGCGTCGGCCACATTCAGGCAATTGTCGATGGCGGCGGGGGTGGTGCCCCAATCCTCGTGCAGTTTCAGCGCGCAGGCCCCGGCGCGGACCTGTTCCTCAAGGGGTTCGGGGCGCGAGGCATTGCCCTTGCCCGCCACGCCGATATTGACGGGCAGATCGGCGCAGGCTTCCAGCATTCGGGCGATATGCCACGGGCCGGGGGTGCAGGTGGTGGCCAGAGTGCCATGCGCGGGTCCGGTGCCGCCACCGAGCAGCGTCGTGACGCCGGAATGCAGCGCGTGATCGACCTGCTGCGGGCAGATGTAATGGATATGGCAATCGAAGCCGCCGGGGGTCAGGATGCGGCCCTCGCCCGCGATGATCTCGGTTCCCGGTCCGATGATCAGGGTGACGCCCGGCTGCGTGTCGGGATTGCCCGCCTTGCCGATCCCGGCGATGCGGCCTTCCTTCAGCCCGACATCTGCCTTGGTGATGCCCTGATGGTCGAATACGACTACGCCGGTGATGACGGTATCCATCACGCCGCCCGCGCGCGTGACCTGGGACTGGCCCATGCCGTCACGCACGACCTTGCCGCCGCCGAATTTCACCTCTTCTCCGGGGATGGTCAGGTCGCGCTCGACCTCGATCAATAGCTCGGTATCGGCCAGCCGGATGCGGTCGCCACTCGTCGGGCCATACATCGCGGCATAATCGGCGCGGGAGAGGGTCAGAGCCATTACAAAGCCCCCATGATGTCTTTGCGAAAACCCTGCACGATCCGGTCGCCCGCATAGGGGATCAGCCGGATCTCGCGCGATTGGCCAGGCTCGAAGCGCATAGCGGTGCCTGCCGGGATGCACAGGCGCATGCCACGGGCGGCGGCGCGGTCAAAGCGCAGCGCCGGGTTGGTTTCGGCGAAATGGTAATGGCTGCCCACCTGGATGGGGCGGTCGCCGCTATTGGCAACCATGAGGGTGATCGGCTCGCGGCCCTCGTTCAGTGCGATGTCACCAGAGGCGGGAATGATTTCACCGGGGATCATGGCCTAGCCCGCAACCGCAAGAAGCAGACCGGCGAGGGTCGTGCCGCCCCCGATGCCGCGCAGAAACGTATCGCGGCGGAGCAGCTTGCCGATCCCGATGCCGAGCAAATGCAGCGCCATGGTCGCGGCGGCAAAACCGAGCGCATAGGGGAGCAGGCCCTGCGCCGGGCCCTCTGCCCCATGCGCCCAGCCATGGGCAAAGCCGAAGATCGCGGCCCCCGGAACCAGCATCGCCATGGGCAGGCGCATGGCCATCGCCACCAGCGCGCCGAGGATCACCACCGAGGCGAGGATCATCGGCTCGACCCCGGCAAAAGGCAGTCCCGCCCAACCCGACAGCCCGCCCGCGATCATCGCAGTGACGAATGCGGCTGGCAGCGCCCAGAGCGCCCGCCCGCCGATCTGCGCCGCCAGCAGGCCAAGCGCGACCATGGCCAGCAGGTGATCGGCGCCGCCGACGGGATGCGACAGGCCGCCGATGAATTGGCCTGACTCATGTCCGGGATGCGCGAATGCCATGCCGGGCAGGATTGCGGCGGCGGTCAGGGTGAAAAATCGTTTCATTCAAGCCTCCTGGCGGATCGGGTGATGGACGGTGACCAGCTTGGTGCCGTCGGGAAAGGTGGCCTCGACTTGCACCGACCCGATCATCTCGGGCACGCCCTGCATGCAT
This sequence comes from Paracoccus saliphilus, assembly GCF_028553805.1. Taxonomy (NCBI): domain Bacteria; kingdom Pseudomonadati; phylum Pseudomonadota; class Alphaproteobacteria; order Rhodobacterales; family Paracoccaceae; genus Paracoccus; species Paracoccus saliphilus. The sequence goes on from NZ_CP067141.1 coordinate 102,474, forward strand.
TGATCGGCGGTGATCACATGCGCCCCCGCCTGCATTAGATCGGCCACGCTGCGGCCGTCGCGCGCGCCCTCGACGACGAAATCGGTGATCAGGGCGATGGCCTCGGGATGGTTCAGCTTGACGCCACGGGCCAGCCGCCCGCGGGCGACCATCGCGGCGACCGAGACCAACAGTTTCTCGCGTTCACGGGGGGTTAGGTTCATGGGTCAGACCTGCCAGACACGGGGTAAGGGATCGGGGCGCAGCACCTGCAGCAAGCGGTTGATCTGCCGTCTCAGCGGCCAACCATCCCCGGCCAGAAGCCGCAGGACCAGCCGCCCGGGCGGAGCGCTGGCAGCGGATGTCACGCCGGGTTCGGTCAACGTGTCGCGGGCGCGACCCAGCAAATCCGGGGCATGCGGGGCAATCACCGACAGCGTTGCCATGGCCTTCGCGCCATTCAGCATAGCCGCACCGTCCAGCCGCCGCAGCCCGGCATCGTCCAGCGCCAGCGCATCGTGATGCAGGATGCGGCCTTCGCGCCGGACCACGCGGCGGTCATGCAAACGCAGATGCGTCAGGGTCTCGCCCATGGCCAGCCGGCCCAGCACGACCATTTCCAGCAGCATGCAGCCCGCGCCCGGTGCCAGGTCGACCTCGGTCACGCGATCCAGCGCGGCACCGTCGAAGAGGATGGTTTCCTGCGGCAGCCAGTCCAGCCAGCCATCCTCGCCGATGCTCAGCCGCACATACGCCCGCGCCATATCGCCTTCGGCACGATAGGCGCGCTCGGCCGTCTGTGTCGTCGCCAGGGCGCGCGTGCGGGGATGCAGCTCGATCCCGTATTCGAGCCGGTCATCCGAGGCCAGCCCGCCAGAGGTGTTCAGGAACACGATCTCGGGCAATCCTCCTGCGACCCGCGGCAGCATCGCCTTGGCCGAACCCGACTGCGCCAGATCGACGATACCGCGGGGACCGAGGACAATTCGCGCCTGGCCATGGCTGCGCTGGAAAGCGGATATGCGGGGCGAGTCGAACATGGGTCCACTGAAATGTGCAGGCGCATGATCTCAATCACGCACCGCCGGAACCGGCTTCGAAAAGGGTTGAGCTGACTGCGTATGCCGCCAATATAGGCAATGTGGCGAATAAAGTGGCAGTTTTGCGAAGGAGAAATCAGAGGCGGTTCGGGATCGCGGTATCCAATGATCGTCACCGCAACTGCATAAGGATTTCTTATATGATCGATCAAAAAATCCAAATTTCACTAATCTCAAATCATGCTACAAACGACCCGTAGCCGATGACCGGATTCGCGTGATCGACGCAGGGATCAATGCCGAACCGGTCACCGTGATGACACGGGTAAGCAAGGGGAAATCCAATGGACGGAAATGACATCAAATCTTCGGGGAAATGCCCGGTCATGCATGGTGGCATGACAGCCTCGGGCGCCAGCGTGATGGACTGGTGGCCGAATGCCCTCAATCTCGACATCCTGCATCAGCATGACAGCAAGACCAACCCGATGGGCAAGGATTTCAACTATCGGGAAGAGCTGAAGAAACTGGATGTCGAGGCGCTGAAGAAGGACCTGCGCGCATTGATGACCGACAGCCAGGACTGGTGGCCCGCCGATTGGGGCCATTACGGGGGCATGTTCGTGCGCATGTCCTGGCACGCCGCGGGCTCTTACCGCCTGGCGGATGGCCGTGGCGGCGGCGGCACCGGGAACCAGCGTTTCGCGCCGCTGAACTCCTGGCCGGACAATTCCGGCACCGACAAGGCCCGCCGCATGCTGTGGCCGATCAAGAGGAAATACGGCAACAAGATCAGCTGGGCCGACCTGATGATCCTGGCAGGCACCATCGCCTATGAGGATATGGGGCTGAAAACCTTTGGCTTCAGCTTTGGCCGCGAGGATATCTGGCATCCGGAAAAGGATGTCTATTGGGGCTCGGAAAAGGAATGGCTCGCGCCGAGCGACGGGCGCTATGGCAGCGTCGACGATCCCTCGACGATGGAAAACCCGCTGGCCGCCGTGCAGATGGGCCTGATCTATGTGAACCCCGAAGGCGTCAACGGTCAGCCTGACCCGCTGAAGACAGCGGCGCAGATGCGCGAAACCTTCGCCCGGATGGCGATGAATGACGAAGAGACCGTCGCGCTGACCGCTGGCGGCCACACGGTCGGCAAGACCCATGGCAATGGCGATGCCGATCTCTTGGGCGAGGCTCCGGAGGGCGCGGGCGTCGAGGATCAGGGCCTTGGCTGGCTCAACAAGTCCAAGCGCGGCATCGGGCGCGACCAAGTGGTCAGCGGCCTGGAAGGTGCATGGACCACGAATCCCACCAAATGGGACAATGGCTTCTTCGAGATGCTGTTCAACCATGAATGGGAGCTGCGCAAGAGCCCGGCAGGCGCAAACCAGTGGGAACCGGTCGATATCAAGGAAGAGGACAAGCCGGTCGATGTCGAGGACCCCTCGATCCGCCGCAACCCGATGATGACCGATGCCGACATGGCGCTGAAGGTCGATCCCGGCTATCGCGAGATCGCCATGCGCTTCATGAAGGACCCGGATTATTTCTCGGAGACCTTCGCGCGGGCATGGTTCAAGCTGACCCATCGGGACATGGGGCCGAAGGCACGTTATTTCGGGCCGGACGTTCCCGCCGAGGACCTGATCTGGCAGGATCCGGTTCCGGCCGGAAGCACCGGCTATGACGTGGCCGCGGTCAAGGCGAAGATCGATGCCGCCGGATTGTCCATCGCCGACATGGTCTCGACCGCATGGGACAGTGCGCGGACCTATCGCGGCTCGGACATGCGCGGCGGCGCGAATGGCGCGCGCATCCGGCTGGCCCCGCAGAAAGACTGGGAAGGCAACGAGCCCGAACGCCTCGCAAGGGTCCTGTCCGTGCTGGGGCCCATCGCGGCCGAGACCGGCGCCAGCATCGCCGATGTGATCGTGCTGGCCGGCAATCTCGGCATCGAGAAGGCCGCGAAGGCGGCGGGACAGGACATCACCGTGCCCTTCGCACCGGGCCGCGGCGACGCGACCGACGAGATGACCGATGCCGAATCCTTCGACCCGCTGGAACCGCTTGCCGATGGTTACCGGAACTGGCTGAAAAAGGACTATGCGGTGAGCGCGGAAGAGATGATGCTCGACCGGACGCAATTGCTGGGCCTGACCGCCACCGAGATGACCGTGCTGGTCGGCGGGATGCGTGTGCTGGGCACCAATCACGGCGGTGCGAAGCATGGTGTCTTCACCGACCGCGAAGGCGCGCTGACCACGGATTTCTTCGTGAACCTGACCGATATGGGCAATAGCTGGAAGCCCGTGGACAAGGGGCTCTACGAGATCCGCGACCGCAAGACCGACGCGGTGAAATGGACGGCAACCCGGGTCGATCTGGTCTTCGGCTCGAACTCGGTTCTGCGCTCCTATGCCGAGATCTACGCCCAGGATGACAATCACGACAAGTTCCTGCGGGACTTCGTGGCAGCCTGGACCAAGGTGATGAATGCGGATCGGTTCGATCTGGCCTGATTGATTGAACCTGCCCCCGGCGGGCTGTTCGCCGAGGGAACAAATCTTTCAAGACGCATGGACGCGCGGGAAGGCGAAACGCCCTTCTCGCGCGTCTTGCTTTTGGTCCGGACATTGTGATCTGCGCCCCACGCCGCCGAGCCACCGCCCCAATGCGCACACCTCGCAGAGGTTGAAAGTTACCTGTTGCGAACACCTGAAATTCGTACTATGTATACCAAATGTGAGTACATGGTTCCTTGTTTTGTCGAACTGCCCGATGACACAGATACGGTCCCTTTTGTCGAACAAGTGCACATTTTTTTTTCGTCATCGGGCAGTTACCACCATTCCCGACATATATATGATGGCGACGGTGGGATGATTGATCCGCTGAAGCGGCGCAGAGCGGACATACGGGTGCGCCGGCGGTCACTGGCCAACGCAGGCGACAGAACCGTCGATACGCAGCCTCCTCCCCTTCGGTATAAATTGCCTTGAGAGACAGGGTCCAGGCAGCAGCTGAAAGCAGGAAATGCTGAGTCATGGTCACCTCGAAACGCGACAGATGTTTTCATTATGTTCTCGCTGTTCCTGCCAAGCAAGTCTTTGGTGCATTTGCTACCTAAGACCGAATGTCTGAACGCGCACTGGTTCTTGACGCTTGCAGATGCAGCCGAAAAGTTGGAGGCTTGACGTAGATACTACAACGAAGAACGGCCAAACAGTGCGATCGGTAACAAAACTCCGGTCATGCTGACGAAATCGGGGGACTCACCAGCCTGTCACCCTGATTGAAGCCGGAAAACTCTCGCCATGAGTGGTAGAAGGTTCAGAGTCGAACTACCTTCACCTTGCGTTATTCGACCTGATTATAGATCGGTTCATCGCGCATCAATCTAGATCTTATCATGCATATTTATCGTTCCTATCGTTGGAATTGATTGCAGGCCGATGCAGAGGCGTTTTGAGTAAATATCCACATAATATGCAGGTGAGTTAGTGAAGGGTTATTTGGTTTGGAAGGGCTTTAAAGTATATAAAATACTATTAGTATTTTTTCTAAATAAACCTTGATCGGCATGCCATCCTATCAGATACTTGAGGATAATATTCGCATTTTCTTAGGGGCGACCTCCATGACATTCAAATTTCTTACGTCCGTCTCCATTCTTGTTGGAGCAGGGATTCTTACGAATGCAACAGCCTTTGCCGGAGGCTACGCTGCCTCGGTTGAGGAGCCGCCCATCGTTGCTACCCCAGCTGAGGCGCCCCCGAGCCCCGATTGGGCTGGTGCATATGCCGGTGGTTCTTTGGGATATGCCTTTGGCGGAGATGACATCGTAGGGCTCGAGCGCCGCAATACCAGTGGCGAAACGCTCCAGCATCGCTCCGATCTCGGTGCCGTCGACCTGAAAGGCCCCACCTTCGGACTACATCTCGGCTATCGTTGGCAAAGAGACAACTGGGTCTTCGGCCCCGAGTTGGGCGTTGAAGGCAGTAGCGTTGATGCGACAGATGCTATTGAGGCGATCGGTGTGGTCGGAGAGGTCAAATCTGAGCTAAACTATCTTGTCGCGCTGCGAATGAAGACAGGTTATGCGATCAATCCGCAAACGCTGCTTTATGGAACGCTTGGTGTTGCACATGGCGATTTTGACTACACGTTGTCTCGCCCAGGCAATTCGCAGACTGAAAGCTATAGCGATACGGCCTTTACGGCGGGTCTTGGGCTCGAACGCAAAATCAACGAGCGCCTGTCTGCGTTCGCGGAATGGGAGTTTCGTCAATTTGACAAGACTGAAATCATCTACTCGGATGGTGATGATCACTTGGTCACCAATACTTCTCCAGAGCATCATCATATCAGAGTCGGTGTGAATTTCCGCTTCTGAGCCGGTTTCAAAAGGAATTTTGGTTAAAAATTTGCATCGGCATTCTTTGCTACTGAGCTGAAGGATCTCGGTTCAGTCAGTTTCTGTGCCCCATGAGGCGAATTGGGGTAGATATGGAGAATTCCCTGTTGCCTATAATTCCAACGCAGCGGGTCTTCTTGCTGCTTCAGGGTCCGCATGGTCCCTTCTTTGATCATCTAGGCCGGATTCTGCGGGCATCCGGGGCCGATGTCTGGCGCTGTGGCTTCAATGCCGGCGACGAATTCTTCTGGTCCGACAAGCTTCGTTTCATCCGCCATACCGGAACGGTAGAGGACTGGCCTGCCCATCTCGAGCAAATCCTCAGCGAGAAAAACGTCACCGATATCGTGCTCTACGGCGATGTCCGCCCGATACATGCGACGGCACGCAAGCTTGCCTCGCAGCGCGGGCTGCGCATTCATGTCTTCGAAGAGGGCTACCTGCGCCCCTATTGGATCAGCTACGAGCGCGGAGGTTCCAACGGCAATTCGGCGCTGATGCATATCCCATTAGCGGAGATGAGGACTGCACTTTATGAAACCGAGGACGAGATCCGGCGTCCCCCTGCGCGTTGGGGAGACATGCGTCATCATAAATTCTATGGCGCATTTTATCATTTCCTGGTACTCGTCGCGAACCGGGCCTATCGCCACTATCGCAGCCATCGGGTCATCTCGATCAGGCGTGAGTTCCGACTGAACCTGCAGCGTTTCCTATCGACTCCGACGCATAACTTGGCAACCGCGATCCAATGGCGAAGGTTCCGTCGCGCCGGCCGGCCCTATTCCCTCGTGCTGATGCAGCTCGAACATGACTCGAATTTTCTCGGCCATTCACCCTTCAGCAGCAATGCCGATTTCGTCGAAACGGTAGTGGAAGAATTCGCCCGCAGCGCGCCGCAACACCATCATCTGCTATTCAAGGCGCATCCGCTTGAAGATGGGAGGGCACGCAATCGCACCGCGATCCGCAACTCTGCCGCACGTCACGGAATTTCGAACCGTGTCCATTACTTGCGCGGCGGCAAGCTTGCCATGCTGCTTTCTCAGGCTCGTTCGATCGTGACGGTCAACTCGACAGCCGCGCAACAAGCTCTGTGGCGCAATCTGCCAGTCAAATCTCTCGGGCAAGCGGTCTACAACAAACCTGGCCTCGTATCGGAGCAGACGTTGGCTGATTTCTTTACCCAACCCGAGCCCCCGGACCCGAACGCCTATAGAATCCTCAGAAATTACCTGCTGCAGACCAGCCAGATTCCCGGGGGATTCTACTCGGAGCGTTCACGTGCCCATGCTTTGCGAAACGTCAGCGATCTGATCCTCGCCTCCAACGGTCCCTATCAATCGCTGGCTTCGGGACAGATCACATTTCGGCAACAGATAACCGCAAGAGGTCGTTAGACATTCCCCTACCTTGTTGTTAAGAAAGATAATTTTTATTCGTATTTTGTTTGCACGGCGAGAGACCTTTGGGTTTAATCTTCATATGTGATGGAGGCTCGATTGAGCGGGGGAATATCAGGTGAATTAGGTGCTTCGCTATTCGATGTTATCATCACCTCTCGCGAGCGATAATGCCACTCACAATATTTTTTGCTACCTTCTCAGGATGATGGTGCGATCGTAAGCTTATTTTTTTCCATTGCCTCAACATGCGATAAGCGCTGATGTTACACGGGCGAATTTTCAGACCAACGGCAGCCCGTGACCACTGTTGATCAAGAGTTGTTACGGTTACATTGATCAACAACTTCAGGAGCTTCGATCGACCAAAGACCACCATACGGTCCGGGCGATCAAATTGCTCAACCACCAAACGAACCGACTGTGACTTGTTCCGCCAATCGAAATAAAGGTCCCACCCCATTACAATTCCGGACTCTTTGGCAGGATCAATACGAACAGCTTTCATACCGTATTGACGTAGCTCCTCGCTCAGAGGTTCGCAGTCTGCCACTCTATTGAAAGCTTCTTCAGCGGTGAGCTCAACATCAACACATGTCGAGAACATATCTGACTTTCGACCCAGCATGTGCTCGAAAACACCGTAATTTCCGTACGAGCTTGAAGTATGTTGCTCAATTGAGGGCAGAGTATTCAACCATGTCGTTATCATAGCTCAGCCCCTTCGACCGTATGGCTGGCGGGATGGAAACAACAAACCATATCATACAACCATGTTGCAGTTCTTTCCGCTCGGCCCTTTGAACAACCTCAAACCCCCGGTGCCAATGCGAGGGTCCCGTGCTTTGTATAGAACGTCCGATCACGAGTTTGGGCGCTCTTTGATCAATCGAGCGATGCAGATCAGAACAATACAATTCCAAGCATGAAACCAAAGATTAATGCCACGGTGCCCACGCAAGCCGGCAGGAAATAAATGCTCCTCTTGAACTCCTGCCAGTATTCTCGCGAAACCATAGCATTCTGCTCGGCATATGAACGCCGATAAGCCGCAGGAATGGATGGCCCAACATCTTCGTCGTGCCAGTCTAGAGACGACAGCACTTTCATGTATCTGACACGCTCCAATCAATGCCTCCCTTTTGAATCGTGGTAAAAGAGCCGGGGTCCAAATTCAGACGTCAGGTTGACTCAACAAGACAGTAATTGCCGCAACAGGATGCTCCCCGTGGGGATACAGCCGTGGTTCTCATGGCACAGTCTAATTCTGTTGAATAGCATACTTCGTAGCACCGAATTGTAGGATCGGTGGTCAGGGTGTGACACTGCCCTGACCACCTTAACAACGTCACAATACCAGAGGTTTGCGATTCTGGAGGTGACGCATGGCGAGCTTGCGTGCCTGACGTCCTGACGGGAGCTCTCGAGCCGCAAGTGGCGCGTAGTCCGGCTCCTTAAGCTCCGGGAAAAGCGCATGGATCTCGTCGCGGGCAGCGATGCCTACCGATTTCAGCGCTTGCGGCCCAGTATAAAGCGACTCTGTTTCTGCACCATTGGAATAGACCACTTCATGTTGATCGAAGAGGAAGTGGACGTATTCAACGTCAATGATGTCTGACGCAATATCAATGCCCTCGAGTTTCAACAACTGCTTTGCGGCAACCAAGACCTCGAGGGTACCAAACATCCGCTGCGCAATTTTCGATCGCACCAACACCCGATGTTGTGGCGAAACCAGCAGATCCGTGGAAGGTGCGCCCTCACCAAGTGCACCAGCCCTGATCCGAATAGGCTGCAGATTGGGATTCTCCTTAAGGGTTTTGGAGCAAAGCTTGGTTGATCCGATCCAGCGAATTTCTTTCAACCCATTGTCTCGGGTCATTACCTGATCACCGATCTGCAACTCTTCGATCGGGCGCTGCCCGTCACTGGTTTCGATCAGGGTTCCACGGACAAAGCAAACAATCAACGTACCGGCTGGATCATATTCGAGAGATGTAACTGCCGAATCCAATACAAATTGGGTGGTGTCTCCAACAGCATCCAAAATCGGACCTACACCAGGAATATCTGCCAACCAATCATCCAGCTCTGACAAACTTCCTTCAAATGTCGTTTCAACACCAAGTACAGTCACGGTCGCTGTAATGCCGATCCGAGCATCATTGATAGGATCCTCGGAAATCATATGGAGATCGCCGCCATCCGCTTGGTATAGCTCCCCCTCAATTGGATTAACCTGTACACTTAGACCGCCTACGAGAGGAACGCTTATGCTTGGAGAAGTGGTCGTCAAGGTGAGATCGCCAAGATATGTTCCTGACAGCGACGAACCTTCTTCGGTACCTATACCCAAAGGTTCGCCGTTTTCCAGCGTGTCGTCACCACCGCTCGTGTCATATGAATCGATTGTTTCGGGGGTTCCGAACGCATTCAGTAGCGATAAATTGTTAGTGTCAATTATGCCGGTATTCACGTCGAATGAAATCGACGAATCGAATTGTGTAATGAAGGTCATAGCTGCATCCTTGTCGTTAGCACCGAGTGTACGCTCCCAGGGCAAAGGCTGAGCACAGAGCAGGCGCGTAGGTTGGTTCCCTACGCAAGCTAACGTTTTGGCAAAAATCTGATCATTAAGAAAAAATTGATCATTACAGAGTTGCAATCAACCCAGAAGCATCTACAGAGAACAACAGATTTTCTATTTTTTCAACCAGAAAGATGCGTGACTAGGGTAATGGGCATTATTGTATTAATGCCTTTCGGTTGAACCGTGAAACGTTTGCGGTTGCCTGTGGCAATGTTGCGCAAAGCAGGCTCCAACATAAATGCGCCCCTTCCCGCCTGAGTTCATGCAACGACTTCGATCTCGGCCCTGCCGAGGATCGAGAAGTGGTTCATGACTGAGCAGGCGAATGCCATCAGTTCGAGAGAGGCTGCGAAGGATGTGGATTTCGGCCGTCTTGCGGTCCGGGTCTCGTGACTTGATCTTTTCGCCGAAGACCTTCAGGCAGTTCGTCTTGGCCTCGATTCGGTTTCGCGCATGGTATCGGGGTCAATTCTTTCAAATTGTGCGTTCGAGTTGTCGCGTCGCGCGAAGGATCTCATTCCTGGATGAGACCGCCGGGCAGCTTTCCTTCCAGGCGCGACCGTTGCGGCTGATCGGGACGATCGCCTCGGCGCCTCGATCGATGATCGCGCCATGGCACCGCCGCGTATCCTGGACGCCATCTGTGGTGCTATCCCAATCAGGCTCTCGACCAATCCAACCGTCTGGCGAAGTGTAGGACCGAATAGCACTTTCGGCGTCAGGTAGGTTTGGGTCGCGACGTCCGAGAAGGTCTCCGGCCGTCCGCGCTTGCCGGACTTCTCGCGTGCCGGCCGGATCTTGCAAGATGCTTGTGCTCGGAGTGAGCAGGCTCCAGCATGAATGTTATACCTCTTCGTAGGCAGTTCCTCCTGCTCTGGTCTGAGTACCGAAACCGAGCAACTACTAATCTGGTCGGAATCGACGAGCTGGAACTGAGCCAGCGCATGGCCGGTCAGGGCGCCGCCACGGGTGATCTGATGATCAGCTACGATGCGGGCAGCCGGGAATATGCCCTGCGCCTGGACGGCTCATGGGATGCCGGTCTCGGCGCGGATGATTTCCTGTTCACCTGACAAAGCGCCTGCCCTGCCGGAGTGTCGTCATTCCGGCAGGGCTCCGCAGAAGCCGCCAGAGGATGACTGCCCCGATCTCAGGGCAAAGGCCGGGGGGGCCTTGTAGGGATTGAGATCGGCACTCGCCTGATCGAAACCTACCAGCGCGACAAGGAACGCGATGGCGATAGATGCGGTGACGGTGCGGGTCATGTGCGTGCCTCCAGCCCCGCGAGCGGACGCAGCCTGATTCCCAGGAACGCGCCGGCAAAGGCTGCGACGAACCAGACCCAGCCATGCAGGCTGCCCGTGGACACGCCCGAGAAGAACGCCCCCACATTACAGCCGAATGCGAGGCGCGAGGAATAGCCTAGCAAGAAACCGGCGACGATCGTGGCCAGCCATGCCCGCATCGGATAGCTTGGCAGTTTCTGGGACAACCCGCCGCTTCGCCACGCGGCCACGACAAAGGCACCGGCGATGATCCCGATATTCGTGAGCGAGGTATAATCGGTCAGGATGCTGGATTGCAGGATTTGCTCGGATCCCCCGGCTCTCCAGAATGCCGATCCGGACAGGTCGCCGCCCAGGGCAGTGAATCCCTTGGCTGCCCAAAGGCCCAACCCGTAGACCACGCCCCAGGGCTGCCCTGCAATCACCAAATTGGCGATAGCCAGGGCGGCAAGGGCGATGGCCGCGATCACCAGACGTCGCGGCAGGCGCCGGGTTCCGGGCTTGCCCAGCCACAGGAACAAGCATGCCACCGCCGCCAGTGCCGCAAGGGTCACGATCAGTCCCGACCAGCCGGACAATGTCAGGATCGGCAGCGCGCCAAGCCCGGTCCACCAGATCAGGTGATAGGCTCCGGCGAAGCTGCCGATGGCAAAGAAGGGCAGTGCCAGCAGACCGACGGGATTGCCCGAACCGGCATTCACCAATGTCCCCGAGCCACAGCCCAGCACCACCTGCATCGCCGCGCCGAAGATGAAGGCGCCGCCGATCATCGCCCAACCGATAGGGGCCTGTGCGCCGGTCAGCTCGCCCGGATGGGCGGCCAGAAGCGGGATGGCGACCGTGGCGACAATCCCGATGGACAGAAGCTGCGCGACAATGCCCGCCGGTTCGCGGCGCAGGATCATCGCGCGCCACGGCCCGGCGAAACCAAAGCGCAGCCCCTCCAGCGCGATGCCGAAGCCGAGGCCGATGGCCAGCATCATCCCGTAGCGCGCACCGGCGAACAGGGCGACAAGCGCGATGCAGACCAGCGCCACCAGAACCAGCCCGCCACGTTTGGCAAGAATGTCGAGGGCCGGGCCTCCCCGGCCTTGCGGGATCGTCGCCTCGCTCATCAGTTGCGCCTGAACTGGTTCAGAAGGTTCTCGAGCAGGCCGGGCACATTGGCCATCTCGTTGCCGCTGGCCGAATATTCGACCATGGATCCGGGATACAGCTTGACGTTGTCGATCCCGGCCAGTTCGGACAGGGCGAACCAGTCGGTCGCGGCCCAATGCCCGGTATTGCAGAAGGACACCACCTCGTCGCCCTCGCCGATCCCGAGCGAGGCTTTCAGCGCATCGACATCATCGACCCCGCTGATCGCGGTCGCATCCGGACGGAAAAAGCTGGAATGGGACAGGTTCTGCGCCCCGGGCACGGTTCCGGGGCGTTCTGCCGCATTATGGGCCTTCTTGCCCTCGTAGAATTCGGGCGGCCGGGCATCGACCAGCACCGCGTCGCGATCGCCCGCAACCACATCGGCCACATCATCGGTCAAGGCCGTCCAGCGATTGTCCCAGGTAATGTCCAATTCAGAGGGTGTCACCCGGACCGGCGATTTGCTCAGCGGCAGACCGGCATCGGCCCAGGCAGCCGTGCCGCCGTTCAGAACCGACAGCTCGGAGAAGCCCGAGCTTTTCAGTGTCCAGTAAACACGCGCGGCGGCGCCGAAATCGCTGTTGGTGTCGCCTTGGGACATGATGACAATGGGGCGGTCCATCTCCAGTCCCAATTCCTCGTAAGTCGCTTCCAGCTCATCCTCGGGGAGGAGTTGGCCGGGGTTCTCGGCCGGGCCGCGGAACAGCGCATAGGGCGCCGAGACCGCGCCTTCGATATGTCCTTCGGCATAGGCCTCGCCCCGGATGTCGAGGATGATCGGCTCCTGTTCCTTGAGGACGGCATTCAATTCGGCAGCCTCGACAACAGGGCCGAGCTCGGCAGCGGCGGCGGCAGTCACGCTCATCCCCGCGAGACCGGCCAGGCAGATGAATGTGAGTGCTTTCATCGGATGTCTTCCTTTGCCTTGTGTTCTCTCTATCAGTTCGGCAGGAAATCGGGCGTTTCAAGCGGTGACGCGTCCTGACGGCCGTGGTGATCGAAAACAGGATTTCACGCGCCATGCAATGGCAAAGCGGTTCATGCCGCTGGCACGAATTCCACGATAACCGAGTTTTCCGGAATGCGGAGCCAGCAGGAATTCCGTCCTTATTTCAGAACCCGTCGCGATACCTCGCCCACGCGCTGGCACGGCCTAGTCATGATCGCCATGCCTCTCATGCCACAGGCCCCAGCATGTGCCCAGGATCACCAGAAGCGCCCCGATCATCGTGCTCCAGGTTGGCTGTTCCAGGAAGAAGATCGCGCCGATCGCGGTGGAATAGATCAGCCGCAGGTAATCGACCGGCGCCAGCGCCGTGGCCTCGCCGACCCGGAACGCCATGAAATTCAGGCTTTGTCCCATGGTGGACAGCAATCCGATGCAGATCAGCAGGATCCATTGCCCCGGCGTGGGCGGCACCCAGTTCAAGAAGGTCGGTACCGCGAGGATCAGGCCCACGCCAACGGCCTGATAGGTGATGACGGTGGCCAGCCTTTCCCGTTGCGCCAGTTTGCGCACGATCACCATGATCAGCGCGACCGCCCCGGCCGAGAACAGCGCCAGCAGGACATAGCGGTCGATCTGCGCGCCGGTGGGATCGGTGATGACGATCACGCCGACGAAGCCGGCGAATATTCCGGTCCATCGATGACGCCCGACGATTTCATGCAGCAGCAGGATGGCAAATATGGCCACGAAGAAGGATCGCGAGAAACTGATCGCCACGGCATCGGCCAGTGGCAGATGCACCATGGCGGTAAAGCCCGCCACCATCGCGATGGATGACAATGCGATCCGCAGCAGGTGCAGATAGGGCGTATCGGTGGCAAAGGCCCGGCGCGGATCGCGCAATATGCCCGGCATCATCGCCGCGGTCATGACCATCTGCCGCAGGAACAGGATCTGGATGACCGGGATCGTCTCGCCGACGGTCTTGATGAGCGCCGTCATGATCGTCAGGACCAGCCCGGCCATCGCGATCCATACGGCCCCTTGCAGGTTGCCCGGCAAGAGCGCCACCCGGCGCTGCACCCGCCCCACCATATCGTCAGTGACGGCCATTCCACTCTCCGAGAGCCGCCGATTGCATCCAACAAGAATCCAATCACGGCTGATGCAAGCATCACGCCTGCAAGCTTAATCAGGATTTGCCCGTTCTTACGAGGTCGCATGGCAGCCTGCAAGTCGGATTGTATACATTCAGGTGAAAGGTGCGCATATGGCACTTTGCCGCCCATGACTTCGCGTCTATATTCGCGTCATGATCAGGAGGTGAGATGGCAACACGCGGGCTGGAAGTGACGCGCGATATCCGCGAGGGCATCGCCGACGGGCGGTATCCCGGCGGATGCCGGCTCAGCGAAGTCGAGATGGCGGCGCGTCTCGGGGTTTCCCGGACCCCGGTGCGCAACGCGCTGTCGGTTCTGGCGGCGGAAGGGCTGCTCGATTACACCCCCAATGTCGGCTATACCGTGCATCGCTTCACCGTCGCGGATATCGAAGAGATATTCCGGGTCCGGATCGAACTTGAGGCCCTTGCCGCCCGGTCAGCTGCGGAAAACGGGCTCAGCCCGGCGCAGGACACAGCCATGCGCGAGTCTCTCGACCGGACGGCGGATCTGGTGGGCAAGTCATGCTGGAATGACGACATTCGCGCGGCATTCCTTCCGCTCAACCGCAGCTTTCACATGACCGTCCGCGAGGCGGCGCAGAACGCGTTTCTCACCTCGATGATCCACAAGACCAACGAAGTGCCGTTATTCGATCTGATCCGCTGGCATCGCTTCACCGCCGAATTGCTGCGCCAGTCGCTGGACGAGCACCGGGAGCTTTTCGACGCGCTCTGCCGCCGTCAGCCCGAACGCGCCGCCCGCATCCAGGCCGAGCACACCTATCGCGCAGGCCGGCGCATGGTGCAGAACTGGTCGCGCACCGGCGCAATGGCCGGCAACCCGACGACTCAGGAATCCCCGTCTGACGCGCAGCTTGGCATCCCGTTTTCGAAGAAATCCTCGGGCACATAGCGGGCCTCGGTGACGATCACGTTCTGCTCGGGAGCCCAGGTCATGTGACGTTCCCAGTCCAGCTTGCCGTCGGGCGTCACCTCCAACACGCGCCCGCCCTCGGCCTCGGTCAGCAGGATATGACCATCCGGCAGGACCTGATGCTTGCCCCGGCGCCAGCTATAGAACGGCAGCTCGTCCGATCCGGTGAACAGCGTTTCGACCTCTTCCTCGCCGGGACGGATCGAAAGGATTCGGCTCGCGCCCGAACCGGTGGCGTTGTCGTAAACCGTGATCCGGCCATCGGGCTGGAAATCGGGATCATGCTGCTTGAACCATGGTCCATAATGCCACCATTTCACGCGCCCGGTTTCCGGATCCACCACGCTGATCATGTTCAGTTCGCGCAGGCTCAACAGCACGTCGCCGGGCTCGAACATCGGGAAGGCATCGGCCATCTCGGCGCGCAGTGGTTCGGCATCGTTGGGATGGAACGGATCGCCCAGATAGGTGACCTCTTCCTCGGCATTTTCCGGCGTGCGTGTCCGGATCTCCAGCATCGCCTTCTGTTCGATGTTCTCGCCCTCGACCATCTCCGCGCGAAGACTGACACTGCTCAGGGTCTCGCCCGTATTCTCGTCGAGCCGGACGATATCGTCATCGCGCAACGTCACGAGACGCCCCTCGCCATCGCGGTTGATGCTATGGTGGAACCGGTCGTTCTGCGTCCAGATCGGCTGGCCGCAGGCATCGATGCGGGTGATAGCCTGCCCGCCATCGAAGGTCAGCGCAAGCGAGCCGTCCTCGAAGACCTCCATGCCGTGCAGCATCACGTTCTGGGGTTTGCGCTCGGTATCATACAGATCGTAATGCACGGGCCAGCGATGCACCTCCTGCCCCGCGCCGTCGTAAAGGCGAACGGTATGAAAAGGGCCGTCCTGCGTCTCGTTCAGCCCGGCAATTAGCGTATAGCCCCCGGCGCTGCTGCCCTCGGGCTTGCCTGACAGCCCGCGCTCGGGATCCGGCTCGCCACCGACCGGCTTGACCAGGTGCCGCGTGGGTTCAAGGCCGATATCGTTCTTCCAGTTTTCCGCGACCTCCTTCACCGTGCGATGCGCCAGACCGATCTGCGGTGCGGGAAACCAGTTCCACCAGGTGGAAACGGTGCCATAGATCATGGCGATGATGGCAAGCGAGACAATGGAAATGGCGGGACCGATGCGGTCAGAGAATTTGCGTTTCAAGGCTCGGTATTCTTTCTTTCATGGATAGCGACGGATCAAAGTGCTCGCGCCAGCAGCGCGGCATGCAGTTCCTCCGCGCGCCGTAGAAGTTCGGCAGAGGCCCCGGAAAGCTCGGGGGGCGATTTCGGGGCACGGAACATGCCGCTGGCCGACAGCAATGCCTTCGGATCCTGCAGTTCCAGCGCCTCGGCCAGACGCGGCAATTGCTCTTGCGGGTTACTGCTGAGTGCCGCGTGATCGACGAAAACCGCATCTGCCGGCGCATGTTCCAGGACGTGGGCATAGGCGGCGTTCCAGTAACGCAACCAATAGTCGGTGGTCCCGGCCTCTTCCGCGCTTTCGGGCGCGCCGGGAAAGGCGATCGGGCGCAAAGCGGCGCCGAATTCGAAATGCCCGATTCCTTCCATATATTGCCGTGCGAAACGGTCGCGTTCATGCAGATCGACAAAGCGTTCATGCTGCCGCATCAGCGAGACGATCTGCGAGGCCGGATCGCGCACCGGGATCACCAGCCGGGCATCCGGGAAAGCGGTTCTCAACAGGGGCAACCGGGCGATGTTGGCGTTGTTCTTCGAGACATAGCGGAACGCGCCGGGCTTGCCCGTCACGATTTTGCGCATGTGGCGGGACAGGAAGGCCTCGAATTCGGCATTGCGGTCGGCCTCGTCCCAAAGCGCGATGCGGCCCCCTTCGTAATGGTCGCGCCAGAAGGCCATCCAGACCATTTCCTCGAATGCTTCGGGGCTGTCGAAATCCACGTCGATACCATCGCCATGCGCGCGCTCGGCCTTTTCCCCGGTCTTGCGGAACAGGCCGGAAAAGCGCCCCCATAGCAGCGGCGACAGGGTGAAGGGCATGTTGCGATAGGTGGCCGAGGCGAATTCCGGCTGCCGGACCAGCAATTCCAGCAAGATCGTCGTGCCCGCCCGTGGCAGCGAGGTGACCAGCACCGGCCGCTCGGCCCGCGTATTCGCGATCTTGCGCCGCCACAACCGGTCCTCGATCCCGGCCAGGCCTTTTTGCAGCCCCGGAGAGGAAAAGGCCTGGTTATGCAGCGCCTGGTCGAGCGCCGAATAGGGCACCTCGTCGCGCGGGGCATCCCCGGTCCGCCCGGCCCCGGCATCTTTCCCGCGCAATCGGCCAATCGCGATCCACAAACCTATACTGCCAAGCGAGGACCACAGGATGAAGGACCAGCTCAGCGCGATATCCATCGCCTCGCCGATGCTGAACAGGCCAAGCAGATCGCCACCGACGACAAAGACCGCCGCCGCCAGGCACCCCACCGCGGCGATGACCAACAGGATGACGCTGCTCTTGACCAGCGAGAAGGTGGCCCGCCGGACCTGCCGCTCCTTGATCTCGTCGCTCAGATCCGGATCGGTGATGGTGCCGAGCGCTTCATGGGCGGTCTGGATCGCCGAACTGGCGCGCTGCTCGACCTCCAGCAGGCGCAAAACGGCGATCAATGCGATCACGCCCGCAACAAGCGCGACGACAGCCATCATCGCGGGTCTTTATTGTCATCGACGGGCTGATTCTTGCGAAGCAGCCGTTTCAGCGGATACCAGACGAAACCGACCACCGCCAAAAGCAACACGGCGATGACCGCGATCATGGTGCCAAGCGCGGTCAGACCCGCCCCCGGCCCGACATAGGCCAGCGCGGGGGCGGCGTTGAGCACGGTTGCAAGCCCCGCAATGGCCAGGCCCCATGTCGTTCGAGAGGAAAGTTGAGTGAGCATCGGAGGAACCTTTCAGGAGATTGTCTTCCCAAGTGGCTGTTACGAATAATGAAGCAACAGGGTTCGTCGAGGCCCGTTCCCTCTTTTGCCGGATAGGAGTGAAGACTGGCGCATCTCTGCCTAAATTCGTCGGCAATTTGCTGCGCAGATACCCTGTCAGCAAGGAACGGATCACCACAAGGTGACCTGCCGGGGCTTGATGAAATGATCTTGAAGCCCACCCGCATGGGCCGGGCGATCCGCTTTTCGCGCCGATCACGCCATGCTGTCACGGGTGAGAAGCGCAGAGGATCGCACGCAATCGGGAATATCCGCGACCGGACATCCCGGCTTGATATCATGTCACGCCTCGCGCCCCGCCATGAGGCGCAGGGGCGTATAGGTGATGACCGTCTCATCGCGTTGATTGACGATGCGGTTGCGGGTCCTGACAAGCCCGCGCCCGGCCTTTTTCGCGGGCCGTGTTTCGGTGACCTCGATCTCGACATGGATCGTGTCACCCTGCAGCACCGGGCCCTCGACATTCATCTCCATATGCAGAAAGGCCAATCCTGTCCCCTGGGCGGTCGCGTTCAGCACCAGCCCCTCGGCCAGCGACAGGACCAGCGCGGCGGGTGCAGGCCGACCGGGTATCGCGGAATGGGCGGCACGATACTCGGCATCGACGAACAGGGATTCCAGCATGCCCGCCGAATTCACGAAATTGACGATATCGGTCTCGGTGATCGTGCGACCGAAGGTCCGGAACCTGTCGCCGACCGTCAGGTCGTTCCAGTGGAATCCCTCACCAAGCAGTTTCATTCGAGGCTCCTTTGCGACTATCGATACAGGGCCGCCATCCGACGATTGCCGGATGGCGGGAATCGCAGATGTCAGTTAGACGAAGCAGTTTCGTCCCCTCCGGCATCCTGCTGTGCCAGCGCGTCGCGGAACGCCTGTAGCACCTCGGAGCCGGGAAGGCCCCGCCCGTCTAGATCCTCGGCCCATTTCTCACCGATGGTGGACATCCGCTCTCCGATCTCGGCCATGTCATCCTCGGGCAGCGATACGAACGTCACCCCCGCATCCGCCATGGTCTGCTTGTCCTTGAGGTCAAGTTCCTCGGCAGCCTTGCAGGCCGAGCCGATGACCTCTTCCGCGGCATCGGTCATCGCCTGCTGGACTTCTGGCGAAAGCTGGTTCCAGCGATCCTCGCTGATGACATAGCTGGCCACGAATGACCCGAAATTCATGCCCTCCGTGCCATAGGCGAGTGCCGGTTCCAGCTCGTATGGCAAGGCGCTGGAATGCGGGAAAAGCACCCCGTCGATGGTGCCGCGGGTTAGCGCCTCGCGGGTTTCGGGGGCCGGGATGTTGACCGGCGTCGCATCCATCAACTGCACCGCGATTTCCTTGGTTCCGCCAGTCGCCCGCAGCTTCATTCCCTTGAAGCTGTCGATATCGGTGATCTCGCTTTCGGCGGTGAAAATCTGGTAGGGCGAAAGGATCATCACCAGCAGCATCCTCACATCTTGCGGGGCCAGTTCGGCCTCGTCCAGAACGCCGCCGGGCCTGGCAATGGACCAATAGGCCTCGGTGCCCTGGCAGGAAGAATTGAACGCCTCGGGCAATTCGCCGACTGCCGAAAGCGGCAGCTTGTCGGCGACATAAGAAACCCCGACATAGCCGATATCGACGGTATTGCTCTGCGCCAGCGACAGAAGATCTTTCGACTTGCCCAGTTGCTCGGCCGGGTAATATTCGAATTCGACCTCGCCACCGGTCAGCTCGGTGACCCTGTCCATCCAGACCTTGGTCATGTTCTCGGCGATATAATGGCCGACGGGGAAACTGTCGGCGACCCGCAGGGTCTCGGCCATGCCAAGCGACGGGATGACCATGGCAGCAGCCATCGCGGTCAGTGTCAGGGTCCTCGTCTTTCCGATATTCATCTCATTCCTCCTCCTGTTGAATTCTCGCGGTCCCGGCCGGCCTCACATGGTCGAGGGCAGCCACAGCACCAGGCTCGGGAACAGCACCAGCAGCGCGATCACCAGCAGATGCGCCCAGACATGCGGCATCACGCCCCGGAACAATTCGCCCAGTGGCCGCCTTGTATAGCGGGCCACGACGAAGACATTCATGCCCATCGGCGGGGTCACCATGCCGACCTCGGCGGTGACGATGACCACGACGCCGAACCAGACCGGGTCAAAGCCAAGCTGCGTGATGACCGGCAGCATGACCGGCACGGTCAGGATCAGGATGGCGATCTGGTCCATGAAGAAACCGAGGATCAGGTAGCCGATCAGGATGATCGCCATGATCAGCAGAGGCGCAAGGCCAAGCCCGCCGATCCAGCCTGCCAGCTCGTTCGTGACCCGCGACAAGGTCAGGAAATAGCCGAAGACATGCGCGCCAAGGATGATGAACAGGATCATCGCCGTGGTATGCGCGGTATTGCGCAGGGCGATCAGCAGGCTCTCCAGGTTCAGCTTGCGCTCTCTCGCGGCCAGCAGCATGGCGACAAAAGCGCCGATCCCCGAGGCCTCTGTCGGGGTCGAGATGCCCGAATAGATCGCGCCGGTCACCGCCAGGAACAGGATCAGCATCGGCCCCACATGTTTCAGCGAACCGATTTTCTCGCGCAGGGTATAGGCTTGGCCTTTCGGGGCAGCGGCAGGGTCGATGCGGACCAGAACGGCGATGGTCAGGATGATCGCCATGGTCACGATGAAGCCAGGAACGACCCCGCCGATCAGCAGGTCGCCCACCGGCAGATCCGCGATGATGCCGTAGAGGATCAGGGCGATGGATGGCGGGATCAGCATCGCCAGTGTGCCCGAGATCGCCACCGCGCCGCCGGCCAGTTTCGGATCATAGCCCTGCTCCATCATCGAGGGGATCGAGGTCGAGGCCAGGGTCGCCGCCGCGGCGGTGCTGGAGCCCGAGATGGCGCCGAAACCGGCCCCCGCGATCGCCGTGGCCATGGCCAGCCCGCCACGCAACCGGCCGACCCAGATGCTGGCCGCCCGGAACAGGTCTTTCGCCACCCCGGACAGTATCACGAACTCGGCCATCAGGATGAACATCGGGATGGTGATGATCTCGTAGGAGCTTGCCGTGGACAACGGAGAGGTGCGCAGGATTCCCGCGACGAAATTCCATCCGCCCAGCAAATACAGCCCGATGGCCCCGGAAACCGACATGGCGAGCGCGACGGGTAGCCCGGTGACCAGGAACAGCGCCAGCAACAGCAGGACCAGTGTGACGGTCATAGGGACTGCTCCTCGTCATGCGGGCCTGCTTCATGCGGCTGCGGCAGATCTGCCAGTTGCCGGCCGCTCCAGCAGGAGAGCAGGTGCTGCAACCCGCGAACCAGGCAGCGCAGGGTGATCACCCCCGCCCCGATCACCACCATCAGGTAAGAGGGCCATGTCGGCCACGGAACCGTCGCGCCGATCAGGTCGCCGCCCTTCCATGCCGATGCCAGACGGTCCCCCGCCTGCAGGGCGATGATCAACAGGATTACCGTCGCCAGCAGATAGCCGAGCCCCTGCGAGGCGTGCATGAAGCGATGCGGCAACCTGTAAAGAAACATGTCGATGGCGATATGGCCATGCTGCTTCATCGTGTCCGACAGCGCCAGGAAGAAGGCCCCAACCATCAGGTAGCTGCCGATCAGGTCATAGGACCAGGTCAGCGGTTGCCGGAACAGGTAGCGCATCGACACATCCGCCACCACAACCAGCATGATGGCGCCGATCGCCAGGCCGGACAGCAGGACCAGCCCGCGCTCTATGCCGGTCAAGACCTTGTCCAGCGGGCCGTCCCTGTCTGCGATCATCATGACCCGCCCTCCCCTTCATCCCCGGCAATGACCGCGCCGGATTGCAGCAGAGCCTCGATCCGCTCGGCGGACAGCCCCCATTCGGCCAGCACCGCCTCTCCGCTTGCTCCCGGTCGCTCGGGAGGGGATGGCGTGGGAGCGGGCGTGGCCGAGAAGCGTGGCGCGGGCGCGGGTTGGACGATCCCGGCGATTTCGACATGATTTTCCCGCGCGGCGTTATGCGGGTGAAGCGCCGCCTCTTCCTGCGACAGGACCGGCGCGACGCAGGCATCCAGTCCTTCGAACCGGGCAACCCATTCGTCCCGGTCATGCTGCCTGATCCGCCCGGCAATCGCCGCCCGGGCCTTGATGCGGGATTCGGGCGAGCCGTCCCGCGGTGCGTCCGCCTCGTCCAGCCCAAGACCCTCCAGCAGGATCTTGCGGAACTTCGGTTCCAGCGCGCCGACCGACAGGTATCGCCCATCCGCGCATTCATAGACCGAGTATTCCGGCAAGCCGCCATCGAGGATATTCGTGCCGCGTTCGCCCTTGTGAATCCCCGAGGCACGCAGCCCCGTCATCGCCGTGCCCAGCAATGCCGCGCCATCGACCATCGCCGCGTCGATGACCTGCCCCTGCCCCGCCTCCTTGGCGTGCAGCAGCGCCGCCAGCATGCCGATCACCAGCATCAGGCTGCCACCAGCGTAATCTGCCAGCAGGTTCAAAGGGATCGTCGGCGGCTGCCCCTCGCGCCCGATCATGTCCAGCAGCCCGGTCAGAGCAAGGTAGTTCACGTCATGCCCCGCCCGCGGGGCCAGCGGCCCGGTTTGCCCCCAACCGGTCATGCGCCCATAGACAAGGCGCGGATTGCGATCCAGACAAGGTTCGGGCCCAAGGCCAAGCCACTCCATCACGCCGGGCCGAAAGCCCTCGATCAGCCCATCCGCGCGGGCGATCAGATCAAGAGCGCATGCCACCGCCTCGGGATTCTTCAGGTCCATGGCGACAGAGCGGCGGCCCCGCGCGGGCAGCTCGAATTCCGGCGGCCGTTCGATCCCCAAACCCGAGGCTTCCGGGCGCGTGATCCTGATCACCTCTGCCCCCATATCGGCCAGCAACATGGCCGCGAATGGAGCCGGGCCGATCCCTTCCATCTCGATGATGCGCAACCCGGTCAGCGGTCCCCGACTATCCATGGATATGGCTCCTGTTTGCATCCCGCATCTTGGCCGCCTCCCCCGCTGCGCTCAGTATGATTTCGGCAGGCCGAGCACGCGTTCGGCCAGGTAGGACAGGCAAAGCTGTGGGCTGACTGGCGCGATCCGCGGAACAAAGGCTTCGCGCAGGTAGCGTTCGACATGGTATTCCTTGGCATAGCCGAAACCGCCATGCGACATCACTGCCGTCTGGCAAGCCTCGAACACCGCCTCCCCGGCCAGGTACTTGGCGGCATTCGCAGCAGCGCCAACAGCCGATACCGGGGCCCCGCTGTCATATTGCCATGCCGCAGACATGACCATCAGCCAGGCCGCCTCCAGTTCGGCCCAGCATTTCGCCAGCGGATGCTGGATCCCCTGATTTTGGCCGATGGGGCGGTTGAAGACGATCCGTTCATTGGCATAGCGCGCGGCGCGCTTGACCGCGAGCATGCCAAGCCCGACCGCCTCCGCCGCGATCAGCACGCGCTCGGGATTCATACCATGCAGGATATATTCGAAACCGCGCCCCTCCTCGCCGATCAGGTCATCGGCGGGGATGCGGAAATCCTCGAAGAACAACTCGTTCGAATCGACCGCCTTGCGGCCCATCTTCTCGATCTCGCGCACCCGGATACGGTCGCGGTCGAAACGGGTATAGAACAGGCTCAGCCCCTGTGTCGGCCTGGACACCTCTTCCAGCGGGGTGGTCCGGGCCAGCAGCAGGATCCGGTCCGCCACCTGCGCGGTCGAGATCCAGACCTTCTGGCCATTGACGACATAACCATCGCCATCACGAATGGCGCGAAGCTTCAGCTGTGTCGTGTTCAGCCCGGTATTCGGTTCGGTCACGGCGAAACAGGCCTTCTCGCGGCCCTCGGCCATCGGCGGGATCATGCGCTGCTTCTGCTCTTCGGTGCCAAACACCGCGACGGGGTTGAGGCCGAAGATATTGATATGCACGGCCGAGGCGCCCGACATGCCAGCGCCCGATTCCGCGATCTCGCGCATCATGATCGCCGCCTCGGCAATGCCCAGGCCCGAGCCGCCATAGGCCTCGGCCGTGCAGATGCCCAGCCAGCCATCGCGGGCCAGCGCCGAATAGAGTTCATGCGGAAACTCGCCAGAGCTATCCAGCCCGAGCCAATAATTATCGTCGAATTGCGAGCAGATCGCCGCGACCGCGTCCCGGATCGCTTCCTGTTCCTCGCTATATGAAAAATCCATGCCGCTTTCCCCGTGACCTGTCTTATTCGCCGGTGACGCCCAGTTCAGCAGAGGCACCCAACGCCCCGCTTTTTGACAGCGCCTCGATCTCGTCATCCGCGAAACCGGATTCGCGCAGTACCTCTTTGCCATGTTCACCCTGCCTCGGGGCGAGCCTCTCGGGCCGGGCCGGTGTGCGGCTCCAGCTTGCCGGAACGGCCATCTGCCGGATGCGCCCTTCGCTCGGATGATCCACCATCTCGAAATAGCCGGTCGCCTGCAGATGCGGATCGTTGAGCATCCCCTCGAAATCATGGATCGGCATCGCGGGCACATCCGCCTGTTCCAGCAGCTCCATCCATTCGGCGGTCGAACGGGTTTCAAAGATCCGGGCCAGCTCGGCATAGACCTCGTCGATATGGGCCATGCGGGCGGTGAAATTGCGATAACGCGGATCGCCTTCGGGCAGGTCGGGGCGGCCGATCGCCTTGAAGAACCGCCGCCAGTGGCCATCGGTATAGATCAATGCGCAAATGGAACCGTCCTGGGTCCGGTAGGGCCGCCGATCCGCCGACAAGTGCCGCGCATAGCCACCGCGGTCCAGGGGCGGATCGAAGGTCAGTCCGCCCATGTGATCGCCCATGACCATGTTGACCATGGTTTCCAGCATCGGCACATCGACGCGCTGTCCCAAGCCGCTACGGTCCCGTTCGACGAGAGCGGCAAGGATGGCATTGCTTGCGGCCAGTCCGACGATCCGATCGACGATGGCCGAGGGCACATAGCGCGGCTCTCCGTCATTGACGCGCGAAAACAGGTAGGGAATGCCGCAAGCCCCCTGGATCAGATCGTCATAGGCGGGGCGATCGGCATAGGGGCCGGACTGGCCATAGCCGAACATGCCGGCATAGATGATGCGCGGATTGACCGCCGTGACCTCGTCATATGACAGGCCCAACCGCGCCATCGCCCTAGCCCGGACGTTATAGACCAGCACATCGGCGTTCTCGCACAGGCGCAGCAGGGCCTCGCGGCCCTCGGGCAGTTTCAGGTTCAATGTGATCGAGCGTTTCGAGCGGTTGGCATGCAGGAACATCGGCCCCATTCCCGCGTGACGCGACGGCCCGACCTGGCGCATGACATCCCCGTCGGGACTTTCGACCTTGATCACATCGGCACCGAAATCACCAATCATCAGCGTCGCGTAAGGCCCCATGAGAACCGAGGTCATGTCGATGATACGCAGCCCGTCAAGTGGACCCATTGCGAGCATCCCTCCCTGTCGAAATTGATATTTAGTCCATATATAAAAACCAACTGTTCACTGTTATGAACGCTAGACTTTGGATCAACCCTCTGTCAAGCTTTGATTGTCCGAGGATTTCCCGCTCTTCAGTTGACGGATACAGCCATCTGGCGCATGGAAATTCATCAGTTATGAGGAATGTCGCAACGATGCCGACTATCGTGAAACAGGCAGCTAACGTCCTTGATCTGTTCGAGTTTTTCGCCTCGACCGGGCAACCGGCAAGCCTTGCCGATGTCGCCGAGCATTTCGGCTGGCCGAAATCCAGCACCTTCAACCTCATCACCACATTGGCGGAGCGGGGATTTCTCTATGAACCCCGGCCCCGCCAGGGCTTCTATCCGACGCCCCGATGGCTGAGCCTGGCGCAAGAGATCGCCCATGCGGAACCCTTGCCGGAAAGCCTGCAGGATCTTTTGCGGGAGCTCGCCCGGCTCAGCGCCGAAACCGTCTGGCTGGCAGGCTCCGCAGGCCAGCATGCCGTCTTCCTGTCTGTCATCGAATCCCCGCAGGCGATCCGCTATACGGCGCAACCGGGCAAACGGGTTCCCATGCACGCGACCGCGACCGGACAGGCCATCCTGAGCCAGATGCCGGATCAAAGACGCGCGGCATTGTTGCGGCATGCGACCTATGAACGCTTCGGTCCCGGCACACCGATGACCGCCAGCGAGGTCGATGGGATCATCCATGAATCGCTCGCCCGCGGCTGGTTCATGAGCGCGTCATCCTACAGTCAGGATCTCGGCGGGGTCTCGATCCCGCTTCCACTGAACGATCGCATGCTGTCGGCCACGGTCGCCGGTCCGTTGTTCCGGATGGACACCCGCATGGAAGAGACGGCCGCCCAGATGCAGGCGGCCATCAAACGGCATTTCGGCAAGGATTATTTCGACAGGCACCTGTCGACCTTGCGGCAATTGCCCTAGGCGATACGATGCGTTGGCGAAGGCCTACCTAGGGCAGTCCGAAAAGGACTTACATATATCTTTGTCACAAAATCCCCATTTCAGTAAATCGACGAGCTTCACTTGTCAGCTATGGTTTATCCGCTAGACTTGTCGGCAAAGTAGTCATTTGACCGACGCGGACTATATATCTGCGGATTACGATTGAGAGGGAAGCTCATGGTATACTGGCCTGGTACCAGTGGAGACGACTGGTATGCCGGAAAAAACGGCGCAGATTTCCTGAAAGGATTGGATGGAGAGGATACGCTCAAGGGGCTCGGTGGGGACGATAAACTCAGCGGAGGTTCGGGTGCTGATTTTCTTCGAGGTGGCGCTGACAATGATACTCTCAATGGCGGAGATGGTAATGACACCCTCTGGGGAGGGACCGGCGGGGATCGGCTGATCGGCGGGAAAGGCCAGGATATCCTTTTGGGGGGGGAAGGCAATGACACTCTCCGAGGTGGCCCTGGCGCGGATAAACTCGGCGGTGGATTTGGCGATGATGAACTCTACGGAGGTAATGGTGCTGGCACCGATACTCTCAGCGGCGGAGATGGTAATGACACCCTCTGGGGAGGGACCGGCGGGGATCGGCTGATCGGCGGGAAAGGCCAGGATATCCTTTGGGGGGAAGAAGGCAATGACACTCTCCGAGGTGGCCTTGGCGCGGATAAACTCGGCGGTGGATTTGGCGATGATGAACTCTACGGAGGTAATGGTGCTGGCACTGATACTCTCAGCGGCGGAGATGGTAATGACACCCTCTGGGGAGAGACCGGCGGGGATCGGCTGATCGGCGGAAAAGGCCGGGATATCCTTTGGGGGGAAGAAGGCAATGACACTCTCCGAGGTGGCCTTGGCGCGGATAAACTCGGCGGTGGATTTGGCGATGATGAACTCTACGGAGGTAATGGTGCTGGCACCGATACTCTCAGCGGCGGAGATGGTAATGACACCCTCTGGGGAGGGACCGGCGGGGATCGGCTGATCGGCGGTACCGGCATTGACCTGTTGTCCTATGCGAATGCCGCGACGGCAGTTGCTATCCGCCTGTACAACAACACCGCGTCGGGCGGTGACGCCCAAGGCGATGTGATCTCGGGCTTCGAGAATGTCACCGGCGGTAGCGGCAATGATACCCTGGCTGGAGATGATCAGGACAATGTGCTGATAGGCGGTGCCGGAGGCGATTTGATCGAGGGTAATGGCGGTGCCGATACGCTTCGTGGCGGTGCAGGTATCGACAAGCTCACCTATGGAGATGCCATAGCGGCAGTGGACATCCGCCTATATAACAACACTGCCTCGGGCGGTACCGCCCAAGGCGACGTAATCTCTGGCTTCGAAAATGTGACCGGCGGTAGTGGCAATGACACATTGCACGGAAATGGTGATGCCAATGAGTTGATTGGCAGTATCGGGAATGATCGCCTTAGCGGCCGAAATGGCAATGATCGCCTTTTCGGTGGCGACGGCAATGACACGCTTTGGGGCGGTGAAGGTGCGGACAGGCTAGACGGTGGTGAAGGCATCGATTTGCTCTCATACTCGGATGCCGTGACGGGAGTGGCCGTTCGCCTTTACAATGGTACTGCTTCGAGCGGGATTGCCCAAGGCGATGTCATTTCCGGCTTCGAGAATGTGACTGGCGGTAGTGGCAATGACACGTTGTACGGAAATGGCGGCATCAATATCCTAGCTGGTCAGGCAGGCGGTGATCAACTACATGGTCTGGAGGGCGATGACCGTCTCTTTGGTGGTGGAGGCGATGATGATCTCCACGGAGGTCATGGGGCTGACATCGTGCGAGGCAATGCAGGCGACGATACGATCTTTGGTGGCGTCGGCGATGACACATTGTACGGCGATGCAGGCACTGACCTGTTGTCCTACTCGAATGCCACGTCGGCGGTAGCCATCCGCCTGTACAACAACACCGCGTCGGGCGGTGACGCCCAAGGCGATGTGATCTCGGGCTTCGAGAATGTCACCGGCGGCGGCGGCAATGATACCTTGGCAGGAGATGACCGGGCCAATGTGCTGACGGGCGGTGCCGGAAACGATCTTATCGAAGGCAATGGCGGTGCCGATACGCTACATGGTGGCACGGGTGTAGACATGCTGACTTATGGGGATGCCACGGCAGCAGTGGCTATCTACTTGTACGACAACACCGTCTCGGGCGACGCCGCTCAAGGTGACGTAATTTCAGGTTTCGAGAATGTGAGCGGCGGTGGTGGTAACGACACCCTGCACGGCGATGATCACGCCAATATTCTAGTTGGCAACGGAGGAGATGACGACCTCGAAGGAATGGAAGGCGATGATCGGCTTTTGGGCGGCGACGGTACCGATACTCTCTATGGTGGGGGCGGTGCAGACACGTTGGATGGCGGTGCCGGTGTGGACAAGATATCGTATTTAGAGGACGATGTTGGGGTGTCTGTAAACTTGAGTAACGGCACTGCATCAAGCGGTGACGCAGCCGGAGATGTCATATCGAACATCGAGAATGTAGACGGCGGCTTCGGCAACGACACACTGGTTGGTGACGAAAACGCCAACTCTCTGAATGGTCGGAATGGGAACAACTTCCTCAATGGGCTGGACGGCAACGACACCCTCTACGGCTCGCCGGGTAATGATACTCTTTTTGGAGGAGGTGGTGACGACATCCTTCACGGCTCGGGCGGAAATGATGTATTTCAGGGTGGCGAAGGCGATGATCTCATGCTCGGCGGCGGTGGCAACGACACTTTTATATTCACCAACGGTAACGGTGAAGACTCGATTCACGGGTTTGATTCGAATGATGCCGAAAAGATCGATTTGTCGGGGATTGATGCGATTACAGGGTTTGCCGATCTGGTAAACAATCATTTGGTAGAAACGTTCTTTGGTGACGCTCAGATCGTTTACGGACAAAATTCGATCGAGCTACTGGCGGTGGATTTCGATTCCTTTGGCGCAGATAAGGCCTACAGCGTGAATGACTTCATCTTTTAACGGGATTGAACTCTTTGCCTCGCATCGGGTCCACTACCCCCGTCGATCACTGCACAAATTAAACGCCTACCATATTCGTACAGTCCCTCGAAAAGTAGTTGAGCAGTTCCCGCATTTTCTGCCACCATAACTACTACGCTGGCATAGCTCTGGGCACGTCAATTCCCGCCATTTACCACATACAGAAATATGATAAGTTTGAGTTTGTCAGGTCAGAGGGTTGGCGTTTTCAGCAAAAGTGGATGTCAGTTTCGCGACGAGAAATGCGTTAAAATAAAAGGTTGCACCGCAAATTGAAACCTGCCGCTTCGTCGGTGAATATGGTGCAGGAGTGATGCAGCCGCAGATAGCTTGCCGGGCAATCGGGACTGACCGGCCCGTCCAGCGCCGCCGACAGGGCGGCTGCCTTGGCCTCGCCCACAGCAAGCGTCAGCAGGCTGCGCGCCGACAGGATCTGCGCGGTGCCCATTGTCACTGCCTCACTCGGCACCGACTCGCCTTCCGCGAAGAAGCGCCGGTTCGCCCGCCGTGTCTCATCGCTCAGCCGGACGACACGGGTGGGCGCGTCGATGGACGTGCCCGGTTCGTTGAAGGCGATATGGCCATTATGACCCACCCCCAGAAGCTGCAGATCGACCGGCCCGATCCGGTCCAAAAGCGCCGCATAGTCGCGCGCCGAGGCTTCTGCGTTCTGATCGCCGCGCGGGATGAAGCTTTGCTCGTGCGGGATGTCCACGTGGTCGAGGAAATGCCGCGCCATATAGCTGTGATAGGAATTCGGGTGATCGGGCGGCAGGCCCATATATTCGTCCAGGTTAACTGTTCGCACCCGCGCGAAGCTCAGCCCTTCGCGATGGGCGCGGACCAGATGCGCATAGACCGGCTCCATCGTGCCGCCGGTGGCCAGGCCCAGAACGGCATCGGGCCGGGTCGCGACCAGTTCCGCAATCTGCCTTGCGACCGCGGCGGCGGCAGTCTCGGCATCGGGCATCAGCTTGAGGGTCAGGGAACGGCTTACGGTCATGCTGTCCGCTTCAAGGATATGGCTGCAAGATCGACCGGCACCTGCCGGCGGGTGAATGCCTTGCCATCCGCCGTGAACAGATGGGCATCGGCGGGATCGAAGCCCAGCATGATGTCTTCTCCCGGCGCGCAGCGGGCGGTGCCGTCCGTCACCATGCAGAGCGGCAAGTCTCCCGGCGCGAGCAGATAGACGACAGAGCTGCTGCCCAACCGTTCCACCACATCGACCCGGCAGGGCAACCCGTCATCGCCAGGGTGCAGGTCGTCGGGACGAATCCCCAAGGTGACCTCGTCGCCCACCGATGCCCCGTCCGGGTCGACCGGAACCGTCACGCGCGGACCGTTTTCGATCTGCACGGCGATGCCCTCGGCCTCGATAGCCTCGATCCGGGCGGACAGGAAATTCATGTTGGGATTGCCAATGAACCCGGCGACGAAACGGTTCGCGGGGCGGTGGAACAGCTCCAGCGGCGTGCCGGCCTGTTCGACATATCCGGCATTCAGCACCACGATCCGGTCGGCCATGGTCATCGCCTCGACCTGGTCATGGGTGACATAGATCATCGTATTGCCAAGATGCCCATGCAGCCGCGACAACTCCACCCGCATCTCGCCGCGCAGGGCGGCGTCGAGATTGGACAGCGGCTCATCGAACAGAAAGACCGACGGCTCGCGCACGATGGCCCGCCCGATCGCGACGCGCTGGCGCTGGCCGCCCGACAACTCGCCGGGGCGATGATCGAGCCGCTCGGTCAGTTTCAGCACCTCGGCGGCGCGGTTCACCTTGGCCTCGACCTCGGCTTGCGGCAGCCCGTCCACGCGCAACGGAAAGGCGATATTCTCGAACACGCTCATATGCGGATAAAGCGCGTAGGACTGGAATACCATCGCGATGCCGCGCTTGGCCGGAGGCAGCTTGTTCACCACCCGCCCGTCGATTTCCAGCGTGCCCGCGCTGATATCCTCGAGCCCCGCAATCATCCGCAGCATGGTGGATTTGCCACAGCCCGAGGGGCCGACGAAGACGGTAAAATCGCCGTCGCGGATATCCAGATCGGTCGGGTGGATCACCCGGGCCGAGCCGAAATCCTTGGTCACTCCGTTCAGTTTCAAATCGCCCATCGGCTTCTCCTGCAGGGGAAAGGCGGGGGCGGCTTGCGCCCCCGGCCATGGTTTCACGCGGGTCTCAGTCCAGGGCGCTCAGATCTTCCTGGATCCGGGTCGCGGCCTCTTCCGGGGTCAGTTCCCCCAGGACCACGCCCTGGATATTCTCGATCGCGATATCCTGCATGCCGACGAAATCGGTCATCAGGGGCTCGGGCCCGCCGGTCGGGATCGCGTCGATAAAGGGCTTCCAGGTCGGATCCTCCTCGATCAGTGCCTCGGTATCGGCACCAAGACGGATCGGCGTCCAGCCGCCCTCCTTGTCAAACTCGGCCTGGCGTTCCGGCGCGGTCAGATACTTGATCAGGTTCTGCGCCGGCTCTTCCAGCCCGGTGCCCTTGAACACCACGAGACTGTCGGTGATCAACAGAGTCGAATGTTCGCCCTGCGGTCCCGCCGGAATCAGCGAGACGCCGAAATTCACGCCCTCGGCCTTGCCGCGACCGGCCGCGTAGGTGGTGTACATCCCGATCTGGCCTTCCTTGAACAGCGGCTCCAGCCCGCCCCGTTCATAGGCCAGCGGCCCTTCCTGCGAATATTTCGCGAGCTCCTGGTAGAAGGTCAGCGTCTCGACATTCTGCGGGCTGTCGAAGACCACATTGCCATCGGCATCCACGACCTGTCCGCCATTCGAATAGAGGAAGTTCAGGAATTCGTGGAAGGTGTTATCCATATCCGCCGCGGGCAAGCCAAAGCCCGCCGCATCGGTGTTTTCCGAGATCGCCTTGGCGGCGGTCAGCATCTCGTCGAAGGTCTGCGGGCCTTCAGGCATGTCCAGCCCGGCCTCGGCAAACAGATCCTTGTTCCAGAACAGCCCCTTGGTCGAGAATGCACGCGGCAGGCCCCAAACCTCGCCACCGATCTGCACCGTCGAGATCACCGAGGGTTCATAGCTGGACAGTTCTTCTTCGGACATCGCGATCGGAACGATCTGCTCGCTGGAGGAGAGCTGCTTGAGCACGCGCGAGCCCATGTAGGCGGCGGCGGGCGGCGTTCCGGCGGCGGCGAGCGTCAGGGTCTTGGCCTGGCATTGCTCCCATGGCAGGTATTCGACGCGGACGGTGTAATCCGGATTCTCGGCTTCCCATTCCTCGATATGTTTCTGCTGCACCGGCGCTTGCGGCTCGGTATCCGAGCCGCAATTGACGATATGCAGCTCTTCTGCCGCCTGCGCCGCCAGTGGCAGGGCCATCAGCGCAGTGGTGGCAAGGATGATTGAACGAAATTTCATTTGCTTACTCCCTAGTTGGACCTTGGATCATCATTCCTTCACCGCCCCGGCGGTCAGCCCGGCGACGATGAATCTTTGCAGGAACACGTAAAGCACCAGTACCGGCAACACGCCGACCAGGCTTGCGGCCATGATCTCGTTCCAGCGGACGGTCTCATGACCGAAGAACTGGAACAGGCCGACTGGCAGCGGGTTCAGCTCGTTCTTCGAATTGAAGGTCAGCGCAAACAGGAATTGCTGCGCATAGGCGGTGATGAAGGTGGTCACGGCGACGACGACCATCCCCGGCACGGCGAGCGGCAGGATCACCCGGCGCATGGTGTAAAGCCTGCTGGCACCATCGACATAGGCGGCCTCTTCCAGCTCGGCCGGGATGCGCATGAAATAACTGCGCATCAGGAAGATGCCTGCGGGCACGGTAAAGGCCGCCCCCGGTACGATCATCGCGGCATAGCTGTTCAGCAATCCGGCCGCCAGCATCAGCTTGTAAAGCGGGATGATCAGCACCGCCGCCCCGACCATCGACACGACCAGGAACACCCCGAGGATGCTGCCACGCAGTCTGAACTCGAACCGGGCGAAGGCATAGGCGGCGGGGATCGAGCAGAACATCGACAGGATCGTCACCGCGACCGCGATGCCGAAGCTGTTCGCGATCCAGCGCAGCAACATCGGCTGCGCTGACCAGATGGTCACGTAATTCTCGAAGCTCATCCCCTCGGCGATGAAGCGGTAGGGAATGCGGAACACCTCGTTCAGAGGCCGCAGCGAGACCATGAAGGCCTCGACAAAAGGCGCCAGCATGAAGACCAGGAACAAGGCCATTCCCGCGTAGATCAGCACATATTCCCACCAGCGGTAACGATTGATCATTTCGCACGTCCTTTCCGCGTCATCCGCAGCAGCATCGCCAGGTAGACCGCCGAGAGAACCGACAGGCAGATCAGGATCATCACCGCCCGCGCCGCGCCCTCGCCATAGCGGAAGCGCGAGATGGCAGTGCGATAGGTGTCGATGATCATCGTGGTGGTCGCGCCGCGCGGACCGCCCTCGGTCAGGATCCAGATGATGTCGAAGCTGTTGAAGGTCCAGATCGTCGACAAGAGCGCCATTGTGGCGATGGACGGCATCAACAGCGGCAGGGTGATCCGGCGGAAACGATAGAAGCGGCTGGCCCCGTCGGTCCATGCGGCCTCGTACAGATCGGTCGGCACGGTCTGCATCGCCGCCAGCAGATAGAGCGCAACCAGCGGCGTGCCGATCCAGACATCGGTGACAACGGTCGAGATGAAGGCCGCCTGCTTGTAGGCCAGGAATTCAAACGGACCGCTGAACAGCCCGATCCGCTGGCCAAGCCCCGAGATCATCCCGAACTGGCCATTGTACAGCCAGGCCCACATGAAACAGCCGACCGCGATGGGCACCACCCAAGGCGGCATGATCAGCACCCGGAACAACGCCCGCCCCGGCACGGCGGCATTCAGCAGCACCGCACCCAACAGCCCCAGGATCAGCTTGAGGCTGACCGACAGCGTCGTCCAGATCAATGTGCGGCTGATGACCGGCCAGAAATCGCGGTTGAAGAACTTGGTATAGTTCTCCATCCCCACATATTCCTGCGTGGGCCGCATCGAGGCGTCAGTGAATGACAGCCGGAATGTCTCGATGATCGGCCATGCTGCGATCAGCCCGACCAGCAGGATCGCCGGGATCAGCAGCAGGTAGGGAAAGGGATCGCGGCCGGTTTTCATACCGCGCTCCTTCCGGCCAGGGCATCATCCAGGCGCGCCCAGAACTCCTCCAGATCGACGATGCGGCCTTCCTTGCGCGCCCGGTCCATGGCCAGCGCGGTCACCCCCGCTTCCAGCGCGTCGGTGATCGTCAGCGGCAAGGCGGGCAGACGGCCAGTGTAATAGGCGCAGAGATCCTCGGCCATGGCCTGATCGGCGCCGTAATGGCCCTTTTGACTGCCATCCGTGCCAATGGCGGGATTATCCTGCAGCACGGCATTGTCATCCGAACGCGTCAGCTTGAAGAAATTGCGGATGAAATCGCCCTCGGCCATGCCATCGGTGCCGATCACCGCGAAACGGCGAAACTCGTCGGGGACATTCATGTTGGTGTGAAAGGACAGCGTCGCGCCGCTTTCATATTCGACCAGCGCGGTCTGGTAGTCGATCAGATCGCCCTCGCCCGAAAACGCATCCCCTGCCCCGCCCCAACGCGGAGCCATTTCCTGCAGATAGGCGGGCGGGGCTGCCGGGCGGCGTTCGGGCAGGTATTTTTTGCGCCCGCCGAAACTGACCACGCGCGCCGCCCGCGCGCCCGCGACGCCCTGGTAAAGATCAAGATCGTGGCAGCATTTTTCCAGCATGAAACCGCCGGACTTGGCGCTGTCGCGCCGCCAGTCCCGCATGAAGAAACTGCCGTGATAGGGACCGATATGCTCGGCGGCCTCGATGGACATGATCTCGCCCAGATGGCCCTCGGCCTGCGCCGCCCTGACGGCGCGATAAAGCGCCGAATAGCGCAGCACCATGCCCACCCCGACGCGCGTCACCCCGTCATGGGCGGCGAGCAGCCGGGCAAGCTCCAGCGTCTCGTCCAGCGAGATCACCACGGGTTTCTCGGCGAATATATGCGGCGTGTCAGAGGCCAGCGCCAGCCGCAGATGATCCAGGTGCAGGTAATTGGGCGACCCGATCATCAGCAAATCGAACTTATGCGCCGCCAGCATCTCGGCCGGATCGGTGTAAACCTGTGCAGGCGCCGCCTCGGCCAGCCGGTCCTGATGTCCGGGACCGGGATCGGCCACCGCCAGCAATTCGAATTCCGGGCAGGCCGCCCGCATTCTTGGCAAGAGCGACGCGATCCTTGCGCCCAATCCGATGATTCCCGCCTTCACGTGACCTCCTCCCCTGTTTGCTCCATGGCGGTGCGCAGTGCCCGGATCTTCGCAACCGAAGTCTGCGCCCGCTCTGACGCGATCCGCAGCCGCCCACCCATGTCCTGATCGACCCGGACCTCGCTGCAAGATCCATGCAGCTCATCCGCCCCGGCCCGCAGCAGCCTGGCTGCATTCCCGGCATCGATACCGCCACCCGCCAGGATCGTGATCCGCCCGCGCGCCTGGCCCGCCAACCGTGCGATATTCTCCGCCCCTTCAATGGCAGATGGCGCGCCGCCCGAGGTCAGGATGCGGCAAAAGCCCAGCTCGATGGCGGTTTCCAGCCCTTCGTCCGGATCCGGGGAAAGATCAAAGGCGCGATGCAACACCATCGGCAGATCCCCCGCTGCATCCCGCAAGCCGGCGATCGCATCGCGATCCAGCCGCCCGTCCGGATGGGTGACGCCCAGCACGATCCCCGCAAGTTCGGCATTCCGGACCGCTGCGATATCCGCCTTGGCCACTGCCAGTTCTTCGGGTGAATAGACAAAACCGCCGGGGCGCGGTCGGATCATGGCGAAAACCGGGACCGCCAATTCCGCCGCCGCCGCAATCAGTCCGGGCGAGGGCGTCAGCCCGCCAAGCGCAAGCGCCGAGCACAGCTCGATCCGGTCGGCACCGCCGGAAACCGCCGCCGACAATCCATGCGGATCATCGACGCACACTTCCAGCAAGGGGGTCTTGGAGGCCTTGGGCATGTCACCTCGGCTGTTGCATTTCCAACAAGGCAACAGCAAAATATTCCTCGTGTAAAGATATTTTTTTCAGCTTTGCTAATATTGAATTGTGCTTATTTTAGTTTGACAAACATTACCGGACACATAACCATAGGCCTTGCGCAAACCTGAAAGACACGCCCATGCAACTGGCCAGCGACACCAAGCCGCTCAGCGGCGCCGCCCTCTGGGCCGCGATTTCCGCCGCGCAGGACAGCATGCCCGCAAAACTGCGCACCATCGCCGGTTTCGTGACCGAGGAACCGGCAGAGTTCATCCGCATGACCTCGCGCGAGATCTGCACGAAACTGGGCACCTCCGAGCCGACGCTGATTCGCTTTTGCCGAAGCCTTGGCTTTGCGGGGCTCGCGGATTTCCGGATCGAGCTGGCGCTGGCATTCGCGGCGCAGGGCGCGGCGGCGTCGGTTCACCCGCAGATCGCCGACCGCCGCCTGTCCAACCCCGATGGCAAACGCCGCATCGCCGAGGCCGCCATCGGGTTGCTTGCCGAGGACAACGCGATCCTGATCGATAATGGCACGACCGTCGAGGTGCTGGCCGAATTACTGGGCAGGCGCGAGGATGTTCCGGCCCTGTCGGTGATGACCTCGGGGCTGATGGTGGCGCAACAGGCGCTGCGCAACGGGCGGCATCGGGTGATGCTGACCGGCGGGGTGATCCGCGCCTCGACCGGCTCGCTGTCGGGGCGGCTGGTGGAGAACAGCCTGAACGGCATGAATTTCAGCAGCTTCGTGATGGGCGCGGACAGCGTCGATCCGGATGGCGGACTGTCCACCTATTCCGAGGACGAGGCGCATGTCACCCGCGCCATGGTCGAGGCCGCCTCGCGCGTCATCGTGCTGGCCGACCACACGAAATTCCGCGGCGCGCGCCTGCACCGCATCTGTGGTTTGCGGCGCATCGCCATTCTGGTCACCGACCGGAACCCGGGAGAACACATCCGCACGGCGCTGGATGCCGCCGGTATCAGGCTGGTGGTCGCTGACGCGCCGGCCTCTGACAGCAAGGACTGATGATGAACAGCTTCACCTCCCAGGAAATCAACGCCCAACCCGAGATCTGGCGGGAATGGGCCGCGCCTCTGGCCAGCCGGGCCAATGAGATCCGCGAATGGATTGCCACGCGCGCCCCGCGCGAGATCTGGCTGTCGGGTGCCGGGACCTCGGCCTATATCGGCGAGGCATTGTCGCGGCAGGTGACCGGCGATGGCCCACTGTTGCTGCTGCTTGCGACGACCGATCTCGTGGCCCGCCCCGGTCTTGGCGCGAACCGTCCCGGCCCAACCCTGGCCATGCAATTCGGGCGCAGCGGCAACAGCTCGGAAACTGTCGGGCTGATCGATCTGCTGGACGCGCATATGCCCGCGGCGGACCGGCTGAACATCACCTGCAACCCCGACAGCGCCCTTGCCACAAGCCAGGGCCCCGGCCCCGGAGAGACGCAGGCGATCACCCTGCCCCCGGCGACGCATGACCGGGGTTTCGCGATGACCTCCAGTTTCACCACCATGTACCTGACCGCGCTAGCCTGCCTGGATGCGGGTTTTGACGCGGGCACGGCCCTGCCCGCCCTGTCGGATGCCGCCGCTGCGATCCTGCCCGGCCTGTGGTCGCTGGACGCGCCACGGCCCGAACGGGCGATCTTTCTCGGCTCGGGCGAGTTGACCGGCATCGCGCGCGAATCGGCGCTCAAGGTGCTGGAGCTGACGGCGGGGCGCACCTTGACGCAATGGGACAGCACATTGGGCTTTCGCCACGGCCCCAAGGCGGCGGTCGATGACAATACGGCGGTATTCGTGATGATCCATCCCGACCCGCAGACCGCCCGCTACGACATGGATCTTGCCGCAGAGATCCGCAGCCAGTTCCCGGATATCAGCGTCACCACCATCGGCGGAAAGGGTTGCGATATTGCCCTGAACCTGACCGGCACGGCGGGGGATGCGGTGCTTTACGTCCTGCCCGCGCAGGTGCTGGCGCATCGCTGGTCCGAGGCTCTGGATCTGCCGGTGGACGATCCCTTTGCCGGGCGGAACCTGACGCGGGTGGTTTCGGGCGTGAAACTCTATGGATGGCAGAGATGAATTGCGGTGCCATCGACCTGGGCGGTACCAAGATCGAGGCGCGGCTCTTCGACGACGCGATGGCGACGGTCGAGACCCGGCGCATCCCCACGCCCCGCGACAGTTTCGACAATTTCATCGCTGCGCTGGCGGGTCAGATCCGCTGGCTGGAGCAGCAGGCAGACGATCCCGCCCTGCCCGTCGCCATCTCGATCGCCGGGGTGATCGACCCGCAGACCGGCATCGCCACGGCCTCTAACATTCCCGTCTCCGGGCGCGGCATCGCCAAGGCGCTGCATGCCGGGATCGGGCGCGACCTGCCGCTGATCAATGATTGCATGGCCTTCGCCTATTCCGAGGCGCATGGCGGCGCAGGCGACGGCGCGGCCTCGGTCATGGGCATCATCCTCGGTACCGGAGTCGGCGCCGGGATCGTCCAGCGGGGCCACCTGCCGCATCGCCATGCCGGGCTTGCGGTCGAGATCGGCCATATCGGCATGCCCGCCCGCGCGCTGGCCCGCCACGACCTGCCGGTCTGGCAATGCGGCTGCGGGCGGGTGGCCTGCCTAGAAAATTACGTCTCCGGCACCGGGCTGCGGCGGCTGGCGGAATGGGCCGGGCTGGCCAATCCCGATCCCGAAAATGTGGCCGCCTCGGTCTCTGACGATCCCGTCGCGGCGAGGGTCATGGATATCTGGGCCGATTTGGCGGGCGAGATGGTTTATACCGCGCAACTTCTGCTGGATCCCGAGGTGATCGTATTGGGTGGCGGGCTGTCGAATATCCCCGATGTGCCGCAGCGGCTGACCGATGCGCTGACCCGGTTGCGGCTTGGCAATTCACGGCTGCCCGCGATCAGGCGCGCGGTCCATGGCGACAGCGCCGGCGCCCGCGGCGCGGCATTGATGGCAAAGGCATATCAGACATGAGCGATCTTCTCACCCCGATCATCCAGGCCATGCGGGCGGGCAACGGCCCCGCGCTTCCCTCGGTCTGTTCGGCCCATCCCGATGTCATCGCCGCCGGGCTGCGGCAGGCGGCGGCGCATGACATGCCCGCCCTGATCGAGGCGACCTCGAACCAGGTGAACCAGTTCGGCGGCTATACTGGCATGACCCCCTCCGATTTCATCGGCTTCGTGAAGGGTATCGCAAAGGCGCATGGGCTCGGCCATGTGCCGGTGATCCTTGGCGGCGACCATCTGGGCCCGCAGGCGTGGCGCGACCGCCCGGCCGATGAGGCGATGACCCTCGCGGCCGAGATGATCCGCGCCTATGTGGCGGCCGGTTTCACCAAGATTCATCTCGATTGCTCGGAAGGTTGCGCAGGCGAGCCCGCGCAACTGGGCGACGATCTGGCCGCCGCGCGCGCGGCGCAACTGGCCGCCGTGGCAGAAGGTGCCGCCACCGACCCGCAAGCGCTGACCTATATCATCGGCACCGAGGTCCCGCCCCCCGGTGGCGCGCGTCATGACGGCGAGGGCATCACGCCAACACCGCCGGAGAACGCCGCCGCCACGCTGGAGGCGCATCGCCGCGCTTTCGAGGCCGAGGGCGCCGGTGCGGCATGGTCACGGGTCCGGGGTCTTGTCGTGCAACCCGGACTGGAATTCGCTCCGGCCAGCCTGTTCGCCTTCGACCGGGCGCAACCGGATCGGCTCAGCCCGGTTCTGGGCGACAATCCCCGGCTCTGTTTCGAGGCCCATTCGACCGATTACCAAGACGCTCCCGTCTATGCCGATCTGGCCCGACGCAATTTCGGCATCCTCAAGGTTGGCCCCGCGCTGACTTTCGCATGGCGCGAGGCGCTCTACGCGCTCTCGCATATCCGCCACTGGCTGGATGGTAGCCCGCATATCTCCGGGCAAATGGAAGCGCTGATGACCGAGGACCCCCGCCACTGGCAGGGCCACTATCACGGCGACGATACGCGGCT
The DNA here is from genome assembly GCF_028553805.1 of Paracoccus saliphilus. Classification (NCBI taxonomy): domain Bacteria; kingdom Pseudomonadati; phylum Pseudomonadota; class Alphaproteobacteria; order Rhodobacterales; family Paracoccaceae; genus Paracoccus; species Paracoccus saliphilus. The sequence goes on from NZ_CP067141.1 coordinate 142,891, forward strand.
GTTGCGCCATTTCGGCTATGCCGACCGGATCCGCTATTACTGGCCCAAGGCGCAGGACGCAGTCGAGGATCTATGCCAGGCAATCGACCGCGCCGATCTGCCGACCCCGCTGATGCAGCAATACCTGCCGCAAGCGACGCTGGACCGGGCGGCAGGGATCGACCTGCCCCGGTCCCGCGCGATCCTGCAATCCCATGTCGAAGAGGCGCTGGCAGATTACTACCCGGAGGCCAGATGCTGATTGCCGCGGATCAGATCTGGATCGATGGCGGGCTGCAAGCCGGACATGCCATCGAAACCGACGGCGAGGTCGTGACGGCATGCCGCCCATTGGGGGGTGATACGCCCGACGCGTATGTTCCCCTGCTGATGTCCGGCTGCACCGATCTGCAGGTGAATGGCGGCGGCGGCACCTTGCTGAATACCGATCCCACCGTCGCGGGGATCGAGACCATTGCCGCCGCCCATCGCAAGCTTGGCACCGCGCGGATCCTGCCCACATTGATCACCGATGCGCCGGAGGTGATGGAGGCCGCCGCTGACGCCATCATCGCCGCAAAGGGACGGCCCGGCATCATGGGCATTCACCTGGAAGGCCCCCATATCGCGCCCGAGAAACGCGGCACCCATGATACCCGTTTCATCCGTCTGCTCGATGATCGGACCTTGGCGGTCCTGCGGCGATTGCGCCAAGCGGATGTGCCGGTGCTGCTGACATTGGCCCCTGAACGCGCCAACCCGGTACTTTTGCGCGAGGCGGCGGCGATGGGGGTGGTGCTGTCGGCGGGACACAGCATGGCAACAGCCGCCGAGGCGCGGACGGCGCTGGATAATGGCGTCACCATGTTCACCCATCTCTACAATGCAATGCCACAGATGAATTCGCGCGAGCCGGGGATGATCGCCGCGGCGATCCTGTCGGATGCCTGGTGCGGGCTGATTACCGACGGCATCCATGTCAGCCCCGAAATGCTGCAAGTGACACTGAATGCCCGGCCCCGCCCCGACCGCTGTTTCATCGTGTCGGATTCCATGCCGACAATCGGCGGGCCGGATCATTTCAACCTCTACGGCATGGATATCCATGTGCGGGACGGTGCGCTGGTGAACAGCGAAGGCTCGCTGGCCGGGGCGCATATCGACATGATCACCTCGATCCGGCGGCTGGTGCGGATGACGGGTATCGCGCCGGACCGCGCCATCGCGATGGCCACCGATATTCCCTGCGCCGCCATGGGCTTCGCCCCGCTGCGGATCGCCCCCGGCATGCCGCTGACGGATCTGGTCGCGCTGGATGACGGCTTGCGTCTGATCGATATCCCTGGCACCGAGCCATAACCGGGACCGGCCGGAATCCGCGTCACGCCATCGCTGTCCAAAGGCGGAACCGTTTCGTTCGGTGATTTTCACGCAACAGCCCCATCGCCTGCATGCAGTCCAGCTGCCGTTCAACTGTCATGTGACTGAATCCGGCGGTATCCAGGCCATGCACAGGGCCACTCGACGCGCGAACATCGAAGCAGACAATTCGTGCGCCCATATTGTTCCAGAGTTAGGCTATACTGCCCCAATCACGTAACCATAACATGAGACTCCTTCCCAACCTCCAACACAGAGTTGAGGCGTTTCGCCGAAATCGGAGCATTTGCAACAGGTATCAACGGTACATCAATCGCGTGTTCAGGCTGTCCAGAACACTGGCCTGTACATCTAGGACATAGCCCTCACCGCTTGGGCAGGCATAAACATCGAAGCGAGCCATCAAAACTGCCTATATCGCTCCAGAGGCAGGCCATGCCTGATCGGCCCATATTTTCGAACTGGCAAGCGCCTTGGCGTTTTCGCGCAGCCATGTATCTGCCTTTGCCTCGGCAACGGCAACGGCAACGGCACGGCGTAGCCCTGCTTCCGCCGCTTGTGAAAGGTTCACACCAAATGATCTGGCTTCATGGAGCAGAGCTTGGTCTAGTGAAAGATCGGTTGGTCTTCTGGGCATGGATTGTGGCGGCATCAACGGACCTTTCTATCATGCGCATGATATATGCACATAGAAGATAGGGCTATGCTGATACCATGATGTTTTCCGGCCACCTAAATCAGGCCATGCAGCAGCGAGCCGTTTGCATCATCGGTATGCGGACCGGAATCGTCATCCGTGACCGGTTGCCCTATGAATGTGACATTGGGGATCAAGGTTCCAAGCAACCCATCGCTCCCTTCCAGCGTCTGGCCGATTGCGGCGAAGATATCCGGACCCTCGCTGCTCTCCGTTTCTGCCGCGATTGCGGTTTGCGAAGTATCCGCCTGAGTCGTGGACACCGTATCGACAGCCGTTTCGACGGTATCGGCGACCGTCGTTTCTTCGTCACCACTCGAAGTGCCTCCAACGAGGCTTCCGACGGTGTCGGTCAGACCACCCAGAAGGCCGTCCTGACCGGTGAGACCGTCAGCGACATTGGCCACAGTGTCGGAGACTGTCTCGACCGTATCGCCAACCGTATCGGTAACGCCCTCCAACACCCCGTCATCGCCCAGTACGGCGTCCGTAGCGTTGGCCAGGGGCGCGGATGCGGTATCTGCGACCGTGTCGACGGTATCGGTTGCCGTCGCCCCTTCATCACCATCGCCAGACAATGCACCGGCAAGGTTCTCGACCGTATTGGTCAATCCGCCCAACAGCCCTTCCTGACCGATAAGGCCGTCAACGACATTGGTTACGGTATCGGAGACTGTCTCGACCGTATCGCCAACCGTGTCGGTAACGCCCTCCAACACCCCGTCATCGCCCAGTACGGCGTCCGTAGCATTGGCCAGGGGCGCGGATGCGGTATCTGCGACCGTGTCGACGGTATCGGTTGCCGTCGCCCCTTCATCACCATCGCCGGACAATGCACCGGCAAGGTTCCCGACCGTATTGGTCAATCCGCCCAACAGCCCTTCCTGACCGATAAGGCCGTCAACGACATTGGTTACGGTATCGGAGACTGTCTCGACCGTATCGCCAACCGTGTCGGTAACGCCCTCCAGCAGCCCGTCATCACCCAGCACGGCATCCGTAACATCGGTTAGCGTTGTTGATACGGCATCGACAGTCGTGTCGACAGTGTCAGCGACCACCTCTACGATATCTCCGGCTACATCGTCTACGCCCCCAACAAGACCACCGACCGCATCGGTAACCCCCCCCAGCAGGCCATCTGTCCCGACGACAGCATCCACGACTGTGACAACAGTATCGGTGACCGTTTCCACCGTTTCTCCGACGCTGTCGACGACTTGATCCACTACACCATCTTCTCCCAGGAGATCGTTGGCCAGATCGGTAACAACTTCCACAGTTCCCCCTACGACCTCTCCAACGCCATCCAATACACCGTCATCACCGGTCAAAGGATCAGTGATGGTGTCGACTGTATCCGCTACGGTATCCTCTGCGGGCTCGGTCACGTCGCCTTCAGGGCTGTGTGGTGTTTCGGAACCGTCTGCAACATCATCCGGGGAGGAAGGCTGACTTGTTGCCTCGGGCGACTCTTCGCCGTTCTGTGCGGTATCTGGCGCATCGTCCTCGGGCTCAGAGTCCATGATATCTGCAGGATCAGTTGGTGTGATATCGGGGACGGCTGTTATCGGCGCCTGGCCATCTCCATCATGGGAAGTGTTTGTCTCTCCGTCTTTACTGATAGACAGGCTGGCGATCGGATTGGCCGAGGCTAATTGGACATGCCCTCCCCCCCCTGCCCCGGCAGATGGGGTCATGTCTTCAGGCGAGGTTTCGATTGCCGCCATCTCCGTTTCGACCGGAATGTCCGTCGCGGAGACCTCAATCTCTGGGCCTTGTACAACCTCGACATTGGCAGCCGTCACGTTCTGTATGGGCAGCTCCACGTTTTCTGCCGGGGGAGGGGGGGGCGTATCCTCGGCCAGATCCTGATCCTTGGCCTCATCCATATCCGGATCAGGGGCTGCGCCGGCCTGAGCCGTTGCGGCCTCGGCCTCGCTTTGCTGCAGCAGGGTCATGCCAAGGCCGACCGCACCGGCGGCCAGGGTTACCAGGCCAGCCTCGGCCGAGGTCCCAGTGGTTTGCCCGTTGGGGTTTCGAATTTCCATGCGCTTGCGAGCTTCGGGACGTGCTTTCATGTCATCATTCGCCATGATCTATTCCTCTCGAAAGGCATGGGTGATTTCATCCAGTAATGGGCCGAGCAAATAGCTTACCACAGTGCGTGACCCCCTGGGGATCACGACTTCGGCGGGCATTCCCGGTCGCAACGGAACTTCAGCCTGTGCGATATCTTCGGTCTTCAGCCCCACCCGAATAGAGAAATAACTGGTGCCTGATTGGCTATCGGTTACCTTATCGGCTGAAATGCTGAGAATTTCGCCTTGCAATTCGGGTCGCTGCTTGCGCGGCACACCAGTCAGACGGATATCGGTCATGTCTCCTACAGCGATGCCGTTGATATCCGATAGGGGCAGGCGCGCCTCGACAATGATCGGATTGTCGTCGGGCACAATATCCATGAGTTTCTGCCCTGGTTGAATGACCCCGCCCTCGGTAAACACCGAGAGGCCGACGATCTGGCCACTGACCGGCGCACGGATCCGGCTACGCTCCTCGACAAAATAGGCAGCATCGAGCCGGGGTTGCGCCTCGGCCAACGCAGAGCGGGTGCTGCGCAACTGGTCGGTGATTTCACTGACCCGTTCATCTTCCAATCGTGCGACGGCAAGCTGCGCCTCGGAAATCTCCTGCTTGGCGCTGGCGATCTCGGCAAGGCGCGCGCCTTCATCGCCCATCACATTGGCGACTGCCCGCTCCAGTTCCATGGTGCGGTTGCGCGATGTCAGTCCCGATGCCTGCAGCTTGCGCGAGGTGGCCAGCTCCTCTTCCAGCAGGCTACGCTGCTGCGAAAGTCCCTGCAGCTGTGCCTCGAGACCGCTGATCTGTTCGTGCAGCTGCGATACGCGAGAGGTGAGCATGTCGGTTTCCGTCTGGAATTTGCGGGCCCGTGCCTGCAACAGTGCATCTTCATTCGCGATAGCTTCGGCCACTTCCGGCTGATCGCTCTTCTCGGCGGACAGTTTGTCGAGGCAGGTAATCGGGTCGCTCTTGTCTCGCTCGCATTCCAACCGTGCTTGCTGGGCCTGTAGCGCAATCACTTCGGCTTGGGCGATGTTGCGTGACGCGCGCGCTTCGGTTTCATCCAGCTCGATCAGCAATGCGCCACGGGACACCGTCTGACCTTCGGCAACATGCAGTTGCGTGATCACACCACCATGCGGATGCTGGACGGATTGGCGCTGGGCCATCACTTGGAGACTGCCCTCAGCCAGGGCCGAACTGGCCAGCGGAGCAGAGTTGCCCCAGACCAACACGGCCAACAGAAAGGCAGCCACAACGCCAAACCCCCAAAGTGCTGGGCGCAACGGATTGCGGTAATCGGCCAGCTTCGGGGGGGCGACGAGATTGCTCATGCACTCTCCCCCAACTTTTCCAGGGCACCGGCCAGCATTTCCTCGGGGGGGCCCAATCGTCTGATGCGCCCGCCATCGAGTGACAGGATGGTATCCACCGTTTCCAGAACTGCCGGCTGATGGGTGATGACGACGATCGTGCTGCCCTGCGCCTTCATTACAAAGAGTGCTTCGCTGAGCGCGCGTTCACCAGTGATATCCAGATGCGCATTCGGTTCGTCCAGCACGAGCAATCGCGGCTTGCCCAGAAGCGCGCGGGCGAGGCCAAGACGCTGACGCTGGCCGCCTGACAGGCCCAGCCCGCCCGGGCCCAGCAAGGTGTCATATTGCTTGGGTAGATCGAGGATCAGGTCATGGATTCCGGCCAGCTTGGCCGATTCAACGACCTGCTCGATCGGAACATCCTGGAAACGTGCGATGTTCTCGCGGACGGTTCCTGCGAACAGCCCGACATCCTGCGGCAGATAGCCGACAATGCGCCCGAATTCCGCGCGGTCCCAATGTTCATAATTGATACCGCCGAAGCGCAGACGCCCATCCGATGGCGACAGCGCGCCGATGAGCAACCGCGCCAATGTGCTCTTGCCGGAACCACTCGGACCAACAACCCCCAGAACCTCGCCGGAATTGATGTTGAAGGACAGGTTATCCAGGACCGGTTTCTTCCGGTTCGCAACGCGGTAGGACAGGCCTTCGACTTCCAGCGCGGTCACGTCACTGGGAACGATCGTGCGGATTTCGAGATCGGGGTTCTCCTTCAGCAATGCAGCGACACGATGATAGGCCGATCTTGCGGCGACAGCATGCTTCCACGCTCCCACCGATTGCTCGACGGGAACCAGTGCGCGCCCCATGATGATGCTGGCGGCGAAGATAGTCACCGGCATGATGGTGCCATCGATGGCAAGCCAGGCACCAGTCCCCAGAAGCAACGATTGCAAAAGCAGGCGCGCAAAGCGGATGCTGGCGGTCACGGCTGCATTGCGGTCGCTGGCCAGTGATTGCTGCGCCAGCATATTTGCCCGATTGCCCTGCCAGTGGCGCTCTACCGACGATAGCATTCCCATCGCATGAATGACATCGGCATGCTGCATGATGTTTTCGGTAAAGACAAACGCGCGTCGAGATGAGGATTGTGCGGTTTCGAGCGCGATCTTGGTCAGTCTCTCGTTGACGAAAACCAAAAGCAGAAGAAGCGCCGAGCCAACCGTGGCGACAAGGCCCAGGACCGGGTGAATCAGGTAAAGCAGCCCCAGATAGATCGGAATCCACGGCAGGTCGAAGGCGAAATGAATGCCCGGACCCGTGATGAAGGCACGAAATTCATCCAGCTCGCGTAATGTCTGAGCGCTGGAGGACATGCCCTGCTTGGCCGATTTTCGCACCAATGCCCCAAAGACCGGGCCGGCCAGCTTGTCATCCAGAAGAACCGAGCAGCGAACCAGTAGCCTACCGCGCAGCGCATCCAGCAATCCCATCACACTGAGGGCCAGCACCAGGATAAGGGTCAGCATGGCCAGCGTCGGAATGCTTTGGCTGACCAAGACGCGATTATAGACCTGCATCAGGTAGAGCGGTGAACTCAGATAAAGCAAATTGATCGCGCAGGAAAAGATGCCCGCGAATGCAAAATACACGCGCAACGATTTCAGCGCATCGGAGATGTAACTGTTTGGCAGATCATCGCCTGCCGCTTGCATTTGGTGGGCCTCGATCGCGGACATATGGCTATTCCAAAACACGACATAATGCCGGGATACTTATCGTTATACACATCACAAATTTGTACACTGAATACAATTCACTCCGTATTCAGTGTACAAATTAAAAGGCCCGAACATAATTATATTGTCCGGACCCTTTGGTGTTCATATGGACCAACTCGCCTTAAAGTAGGCCGCCAAGATCCGGCAATCCATCAGTCAGGCCATCCGCAGTGCCAAGGAGGCCGTCGGCTAAACCAAGCGTATTGCCCAGCAGTCCTTCGACACCCAAGCCGCCGCCTTCGCCAAGGTTGTTCACAGCACCACCAGGACCGATCAGATCGGAATAAACGTCCGACACGGCACCAGTGATGTCGAGTTCGCCAGCATTTCCAAGCAGATCGTCAACAACGCCGTTATCACCGAGCAAATTGCCCGTCAGTGTTTTTCCGTGCATCGAGCCGGGAGCCAGGCCTTCAGCCACGTCCTGAACTCCGTCATAAACCCCCGAGACACCACCAACGATGGAGCCCAAAAGTCCGCTTACAGGTGAGAGAAGTCCACCAAGCATTGGTTCATACCTCTTATTGATACGTTCATTTAAGCCTAATTCAATGAATTAGGGCACCTCAACTTTCTCTCGCCAAGAAAGTAGAGTCAATCGTTTTTTGTTTTTAATGTAAGCATTATAGACTGATCGCGTGAAGTGCCGAGGCATTCGCTTCTTCGGCGTCACCATGAAGGATAGAAAATGAGCACGACTACTTATCGCGCAGGAAAAGTTGCAATCATTAACTTCACGGGGTTTCGCAAGAATTGGGGCTGCCAGGCAACGAGCTGGGGCTTGATCAGTCTTCTGAACGGAGGCCTCGAACTTGAGAAGTTGCCCAAACTTTCACTTATCCCGTTGCTTCCTCGTCATGAGGTAGACTGGCAATTTGGACAGGAACGTATACAAGATATTCATGCCGCAATGCTGGATGTAAGTCATTGCGAACGTACAGCCGGCAAGGCGCTCGATTATCTCGAACGGCTGGTCCTTGAGCGATACGGCAAATATGCGAGCCAGACGCAAAATGCTGACCTCGTCATCTTTCAGGCTGAGGGCACGATGGCGGGAACGGATTTTGTGCGTGGCGCGAGGTTGCTGCTTTTGCCTTTTGTAGCCAAGCATGCTTGGAAAAAGCCGGTCCTGTCGCTCAATCAGACCATTTATTCCTGTGATGAGACCTTCAATCCCGTGATGGCTGCGGCCTTCAACAGCTTCGATCTGGTAGCAGTGCGCGAGAATATCTCGTTCGACGCGGCGCAGAAGGCCGGACTTCGAGAGGTAAGCCATATACCAGACGCTGCGTTTTTGACACGTCCACGATCAACATCACTGAACATCCAGGCGGGGCGACATTTTGCAGTCACTGGCACTGCCTGGACTGGACACGATACTCATGAAGAAATTTTCGCAGCTGCTGACCTTCTTAAGCGAGAAACTGGCCTGATGCCGCTTGTGACAGTATCAACTCCTGCGGACAAAGCGCTGTTTGAACTTGCGCAACGATATTGGGGTAACGACGGATTTACGTACATCCCGTCGAGCGTTTCCTACACAGCAGCAGCTTACGCCTTGCAACAATGCCGTTTCATTCTCAGCGGCCGCTACCACATGACGATCATGGCGCTAGCCGCCGGCACACCCGCGATTCAACTACCAGGCAATTCCTATAAGAATGAGGGGCTATCGGCAATGCTGGGAGGTATAGCTCCCGTTCGGGCCTTTGATGATCGTAGCGCCATCGCAGAGGACGCATCAAGGATCCTGGGCGATCCGAGTACCGCCAATGCAGTTCTTCGAAATGCGCTGCAACCGATCAAAGAGAGACTGCATTGCGCAACAGGCTATTTTGCAGATGTCCAGAAAGGACTACCCGCGACGCTTCCCCATAGCCTTCACATCCCGCCAGGCCGCAAGATTTCAGCCACAGACCATATTGCGCCGTACTGCGCGAACACTATCAAGCAGGTTGAAGACTTCATTTACACCAAATCTACGAATGGTGATCTTGGGAAAGAACCGACGCCGCGTGTGTTGTTCGAGGAGTTGGTCTCAGCCTATCACGCCGGCGACCATGCGGTTTTACCCAGCCTCATCCAGATGATGGGCAGCTTTCCCGGAAAGATCGAGCGAGCTCGTCCGGCATTAAGGGACGAAATTAACCGATTTCCCCTTGAGATCTTCGCAAAGGCAGGCGCTCCACGTCCTGCAGATCCAGAGCATCCGATCATGGGGCTGCAGGATCTGCACCGGATCTGCGGAGGGGATATAGCTGCGATGAAGCTTCGCATTGTGCCGGGTATATCCCCTGCTGTTCCACGCCCCACCAAGGCCAAGGACATCTCATCACATCTCGCAACGCTGCGGGAAGAATTTTCCACAAAATCAGAACTGCTCTTCTATCACGCGGCACTTATTTGCTTGATGCGGCGTGGAATAGAATCAACACAAGCTTATGAATGTTTCCAGGCAATCTGGAGCGAAGAAAATGATTTTCTACGGCGCGAACTAGACAGTAGGTGGCTTGTCTCAGCATGCGACACATTTGCCGATCATGCACAAGATCCTGCAGACCGTGCCCTGGCCATGATAGGCGTCACCCTTGTAAACACGGTGAAGCTATATGAAACAGAAAACTGGGCTATTGGCATACGTGGAAGAACACATGACTATCGTGCTGTTATGTCGCAAAATCAATTATTTGACGGTGTCTTCGCTTTTGGGATAGGTGGCGGAGATATGATGTATTATATGCAAAAACGACTTTCAACCATAGCAGGCAAAGAACATATAGTTTCCGTGATTCTTTCAGAACTGTTTAGTCGTATTCATGCACATGACACCGTCTTTCGTCGGCTCCGAAATATGCACCATGTCAAGAATACACTCTGGGATACTCAATTATAGAATCAATTTTGAGCGGTACACATACGTATATATCCATCCGGATCATACCTGACAGGATCACGTCCCGTGTAACAGTTCAGGACTGCGCAGCGGATTTGAACCTCCGCGACCTGCCGGTCGAACTCTCGCGCCATGAGGCTCTGGCTCAAACGTTTTACACAATGCATCTTTGCCTCGACGCGACTTCGACGGTGATACTGACCCCATCGTCTCCAGATCGCAGGGCCGAGATATTTGACCGCCCGGAGGATTTCGTTGCGGGCGCGCGCCAGCGGTCGTCGGTTTCCATGGCTTGGCATTCTTGCGCGGTGGGTTAATGGCTTCGACATAGCGATCCGCAATCGCGTCATGGCATTTGCGGGTATCATAAGCCCCGTCACCAGTCACGGAGCCGATTTCCTCATCGGGTGGGGTCTGGCTGAGCAGTTCCGGGAACATCGGACGCTCACACTGCCTCTCTGTTCGATACAGATTAATAAATTGATCTGACGCTCTATATAGTTGACATGCAAGCTGTTTATTCGGTCCATCAGAAACCCGAACAATGCAGTGCCCATAAGCGCCAGAAGATTATGATTATAGGATAGATAGGTGGTTCCGAATACGAGAAGCACTAGAATAATCACTATCACCACAACATTGGCCCATACTCTTTGCATGCGCTTGGTTTCTCGCTCGTGTTCGAGGAGGTAAATGGCAGAATTAAAATCGACTGCAAATAACGGGGGGCCGTACATGGATCGTATCGCTCCAAGGGTGTGCCAAATACAGGTAATTTTGCTCAGCAGACTCAATCTACCTACCGTGCTGGGGAGTGCATCATGAAGAAAATGAAACCTATTTCAGTCACTGAAAGCGGAACCGGGGGTGCCTAACCCTCTCCGACCCCCTGTCCTCTTTGGAAATTCGAAGACCTAACCCACTTATACAAACCTATTGGGACTACCAAGCCTGCCTTTTCAGCGGAGTTTTTTTTCAGCAAGAAGCTGCTCGTAATGTGATGTGGTCCATGATGCGCGCTACCGTAGTCACGAATACAGAGAGACAGAAAACCTGCGACGACACGATGAAGTTTAACAGGGTGCTGAAGAAGTCCGCGTGCTGGAACGGTTTCCCTTCGCGGCGACTTTCGGCGTTCGACGCCGGGTCCTGCGAGGCCGGAGGGATGTTTGCCTGACGCCGGTTCTCTTCGTCAGGCTGCCAGCAGCCGGGGCAGTCGGGCGAGGTTGTTGGTGGCCTGCCGAGGGTGGTGTAACAGTACAGGACGGCGCAGCGGACCTGAACCTCCGCGACCTGCCGGGCGAGCTCTCGCGCCATGAGGCTCTGGCCCAGACGTTTTACACAATGCATCTTTGCCTCGACACGACTTCGACGGTGATATTGGCTCCATCGTCGCCAGATCGCAGGACGAGATATTTGACCGCCCGGAGGATTTCGTTACGGGCGCCCACGCCGGCAGTTGTCGGCTTCCAGGGTTTGGCATTCTTGCGCGGTGGAATGATCGCCTCTGCCCCTCGATCCGCAATCGCATCGTGGCCCTTGCGGGCATCATAAGCCCCGTCACCGGTCACGGAGCCGATGTCCTCATCGGTTGGGAGCTGGTTGAGCAATTCCGGTATTCAGAATGCGCTGATCAATATCAAGTATCGTCAGCAAAGCCGGATGGCCACGAAATCATTTCTCCACAACTGCACGCTTGTAGGAATGTTCAAAGCAATGATAAAGTCAAATGTCGACTTGCCACAAAACCGTAGAGCACATCTGACGGCCCTTCAAACCCTCTAAGCGATCTCTGATGACGATACTCTTCCGCCTCATCCTGTGCATCCTGCCGACAGTTGCGTTCTCCGAAGATGGCTGGAGATCTATCGATCTCGCTGGCATCCACTACGCGGTCGAGCGCAGCATCCTACACTCTGGTCGCTGGCAGGAGAGGCTGCATTATAGCTCAGATTGTCGTCCACCTTCCTGCTCCATCGACTTCGATGAGCGTATCAGCGCACTGCATCTGCGTTATAAATGGGCGCATTTAAACCCAGAGAAAGATGTTTATAATTTTACTGAACTAGGCAGTTTGATTGATGAGGCCAACGAAGCTGGAAAATATGTTACAATCAACATAATGGCCGGGAAATATACACCTTCTTGGGTGTTCAACGAAGGCGCTGCGCATCTGAGCATGGAAATGATGAGTGGCGACGATTTCTCTCAGCCACTGATGCCGATTCCCTGGGATCCGACCTTCGAACATGCCTACTTCGAACTCATGAATCACCTTGCGGAATATCTGCGCCAAACACCGCATCGCTACAGAACAGTTGCGTTAATTAAGAATGGCGCATTCGTCGTTCATTCGGGCGAAACTCGCTTGATGCCACCGAAGGCATTTGACAGGGATATCGGTAAAGATGACGATACTAGGAAGGATATGATCCGCAAAGAGCTTTGCGCTGATTGGGCGCAAGCCGGGTACAGTGAAGATAGGGTGGTTCAAGCTATATCCGACATGAATTTAGCGATCGCTAGAGCATTTCCAGATCAGTATATCGGCATATCCTTTGTCGGCGGGTCAAATCGGTTCCCCACTGTTAATAAGAAGGGAGCTTGCGCCTTTCCAGAGAAAAACAAAACAATTTCTCGAATTTTAAAAGACTTCATAGACGATTACGGAAATCGTGCCGTTGTTACAAATACGGTACTGACCGAACACACTGGAAATCCGAATATTATGCAATGGGTGCTGAAGCATGGTGGCAAAACATCATATCAGCTTGAGAGATACGCGATCGGGTGCCGTGAACCTAAAATACGTCAATGCGATGACGACGCAATTAACAAGGCATTTGAATCTGGCATTTCCGCAGGCGGCATTTTTATCGAAATACACGATGGAAATATCCATAGGCACCGAGAATATCTCGAAAAATACAATCGCGCACTTACTAAATGACCGGCTTTGATGATCGGTTGGGTAGCTCCTCCTAACGGCATTTGTGCCACTCAAGAGCGTGTCGCGTTTACTCGGTTCTGTATCCGGCGGCTTTGAAGAAGTTGTAGCATTCCTCTTCGCTGAACCCACCGCAGGCCTGCCCGACAGCCTGTCAAAGTTCGTCGTAGGTCCGTGCGGCAGCTTCCTGATCAGCGCCTTCAGCTTTGAGAAGGCCATCTCGATCGGGTTGAGATCTGGGCTGTAAGGCGGCAGGAACAGGAACCATGCGCCGATGTCGCGCAGGGGCCGAGCGGCGCCGGGGCTTTTATGACTGGACAGGTTGTCGAAGATGACGACATGGCCGGTCTGCAGCGTCGGCGCGAGTTGGGGTTCGACATAGAGATCGAACATCTCGCCGTTCATCGTCCCGTCGATGACCCAAGGTGCGTCCAGCCGGTCATGGCGCAAGGCGCCGATGAAGGTCTGGCCGCGCCAATGCCCAAACGGTGCGTAATCGATCAGGCACCCTCCGTGGCGTATCCGTCGGTTGTGCCCGCACAATCCAGTCGGCGTCCAGCAGCATCAACAACGTCGCTCTCACTACTCCTGCAATTCCACGACAGCAGCATGACCTGCGCATGCGGATTGTACAGCTTGGAACCTCGTACAGAACGTTTCTCCCTTCACAGTCAATTCGCACGTGGCATATGGCAAAAATTCGCGGTTCATTGACACGATTTCATTTGTCCGGCTTTCCCTTTCAAAGATATTCCATTACACCCCCGCTCGATAATGCGGCATCAGAGCAAGGCAACCACATATGCGCACCACGTCTACCCTGTTCGGTCCCATTCCACCACAATCGATCGACCGCCTACAACTCGAAACCTCGCGTATTATCGATATCTACCGGCTTCTGTTCCCTTCACAGAGATTGAATTTCTTCTTCTACGAAGGTGATAACCCGATCTGGGGTGAACCCTCTATAATCGAAGGTGAGGTGACACTTGCTCCGGAACATCTGAGTGCTGAGTTTCTAGGAAGAGTAGAGTGTCAAGGCGCACATGACGCCGCGCCAGTTATCACCATCATGGTTTCGGTGCCGCGAGCTCCTTTTCCGAGTGAAATGAAACTGCAGGATTCTGATTGGAACCCATTCAAGCCCTTGAAAGCCCTCTACGGTATTACCCCACTTTTCTACGAGGAAATTCGCTATAAGGTCGAAATGGCCCGCAAACGACGTGCAAGGCGCGTGCATGCTCACACTAGCCTTCCTCTCGGCAAAGGAACCTCGCTGCTACCACAGCCCCAAGACCCAAACAGCGGCAAACGTCCGGCAATTTTGATTGGCACCCATTGGCTCGAGGTGGGGGGCGCTGAAAAATTGGCTATCGACTCGGTTCGGTGGGCGCTCGAGGCCGGATTGCGGGTTTTTGTTGTAGCTGGAGTTGCCTCATTACAGCGCCTCGCAACAATGCTTCCCGACAGCCCGGATGTCATCTTCATCCGTCTCGACCGTTATCTGCCAGATCATCTGTGGCCACGCTTTGTTGAACAGCTGGTGTTGACTGAGAACATCCGATTGCTTCACATTCACCATTGTCGCGTCCTGTACGATGCTCTGCCGCAAATTCGGGCAAAGACCCCTTGGGTGAAGGTGATCGACAGCACTCATATTATCGAATATGCAGATGGTGGCTACCCAAGAATTTCGGGCGTATGGTCAAATTATATCGATATCCATCACGTCATTAGCCGAGAATTGGTCAATTACTATCGTGATCACTTCCAAATACTGAACAAGGTGACTCTGGGTCGGATGCTGGAGGGCAAGGACATGCGCATGTCCCTGCCTCCGATGACCATGCAAACAGCACAGAAAACCCTGTATGTCAGCTTCATCGGACGGCTATATTACCAAAAGCGCCCAATAGTACTGGTCGAAATATTACGTGCCTTGGCCTCTTGGGCGCAAAAATCCAATGTCGACCTGCGCGGTACGATCGTCGGGGAGGGTCCCTTCCTCAGTGCCATGAAGCAATTGATGCGGCGCTATAGGATTGATGACAAGTTCATCATGAAGCCCGCCGATTGCGATATCCCTGAGCTTCTGAGCCGTTCAGATATCCTGCTCGTGCCCTCGAACAACGAGGGACTCGCTCTAGTCTGCTATGAGGCGATTGAACATGGCTGTATTCCGATCTCGACCAATGTCGGATCACAGAGTGAGGTCATTCCAACAGATCTGCTTCTGCCCCTTTCCCCACGCGCTGCAGTTCACACGAGTGTTGAAATCATCGATAAATTATGGCGGAATAAAGATTTTCTTGCGTACCAGAAAGATGCACTGCATGCAGCTTGGGCTAGACTAGCCGCAGATCCAACCGCTAAAGACGTTTTGATGACTCATTACCGCGCCGCGGCAGGAACCTCGCAGGAATAATAAGCAAATCATGACCGTATTGACCAATACCACCGCCGTTATCGTCACGTACAACCGATCGGCCAAGCTGATGAAGGTCCTAGATGCATTGGAGCGGCAATCTTTGTCTTTGGATACAATCCTAATTGTAGACAATGCCTCTACTGATGATACTCAGGATCGGGTCGAGGCGTATGCCAAGGACATGCCTGTAATTCGCTATTTACGCCTTCCAGAAAATGTCGGTGGCGCGGGCGGCTTCCATGAGGGTATAAAAGCAGCCTATATGCAGGGCGCCCACTACATCTGGGTCTCGGATGACGACGCCTATCCAGAACCAGACGCGCTGCAGAAACTGCAGGAGGCAATTATTGAATTCGAGGACAGCTATCAGTGGCGTCCCAGCTTTGCCTGCTCGCGCGTCGAATGGACAGATGGCAGTCTGTGCGAGATGAACACACCGCATCCCGTTTGGGACTGGGCACGTTTTGTCCGGCCGGGAAAAGCCTGGGCGCTGGTGGATTCCTGTTCCTTCGTGTCGGTGCTGATCCCGCGTTGGGCAGTCAAAGAACACGGTCTGCCGATCGCCGATTACTTCATTTGGTTTGACGATGCCGAATATACGCGCCGATTGTCACGCTCCTATCCCGGTATCTTCTGCCCTGAAAGCCGGGTCACGCATGACACACCGGACAATCGCGGCGTCAATTTCGGCCTCGTCAACGACAAGAGCTTGTGGAAGTTTAAATATGGTGCCCGCAATGAAACCTCTTTCCGGAGACGCGAACAGGGATTTCCCGGAGTTGTAGCCTATATATACAGCGTGCACCAACAGATGAAAAAGGGAAGAATACCCTGGAAATTGCGCTGGAAAATCTTCCGTTCGATTCTGCGGGGTATGGCCTTTCGGCCTAAAATCCAGAACGTTTGAAAAAAGCAACAGACGCTGACCTGCCCGAACATCATCGAACGGCAAACCGTGCTGCACGGATCACGCGTGTCAGCCGACCTTCCTCGGCAGACGCATCTGCCCGGATCGTGACATCGCCGACTACAATATCAATAACGGAACTATCTTGCATAGACGGCGCAGCAGAAACGGGTTCCTCGACCACCAGTTCGGCGAACATCGGCAGGGCCGACACGCTTTCGGGCAGCGCCAGCTTGCCATTGTTGTCAATCGGCGTGCAAAATTGGGTCTGAATCAATTTCGTTGCAGCTTGGGGGCTCGTCTGATCATGATACTGCGATGAGCCTTGCCCTGAGCAACTCGATATTCGCACGGCCATACATCTGGCGTTTCAGCGTCTTCAGGCGATTGATCTGACCCTCGGTCTGCCCGTTCGACCACGGCTCCCGTAACGCGGCTGAACCCCCTTTTTTCGAAGGCTGGCCGCCGTGCGGTGCGCCTTCAGGAAAGTGCTGTCGATCATCAGGGTATCGCTTTGGTTCCCAGGCCGAGCCAGTTCCTGGAATATTCGCGCGAAAACACCCATCCGGGACCAGCGGGCAAACCGATTATACAAGGTCTTGTAGGGGCCATAGACTGCAGGCGCATCCTGCCATCGGAGCCCATATCGCTTGACGTAGATGATCCCACTTAGAACCTTGCAGTCGTCCGATCTGGCCCGTCCTCGGACTTTGGGAAAGAAAGGTTGAATACGCCGCATCTGTTGTGCGCTCAGCCAGAAATATCGCTTGTCTCTTTTGCTCATGACAAGCGTGAATCATCCAACGTGTTGCCATTCAATAGAAATTTATAGGGATGGACCCTAGCAACTGTATCTGTCAGGTCATCATTACCGCCGTGGCCCGTAAACTCGTGACCATCGCGAATGCTCTGTGCAAATCACGCCAATCCTGGGCGGCTCAAATCACCTGACAGATACAGTTGCTAGGAGTTATACTCGGCGAGTTTTTTATTTATGAAGTCACCATTTGGTCTGATCACTTGAGCCGCTTGCATCAATGCCCGCGCCAGTCCTAAATCGACATCTTCAGCTTTCAACGCCAGCTTACGCAAATTGTTTGCTTCCTTCTGATTCACATTTCCCGTTGGCCGCAACGGACGCAACAATCTCGCATAATAATCGATGATAGCTGCTGCACTGAGTTGGCTGGGTCGGATCTCATCTGATAGGTTCGCAATCTGGCTGAACTGCTCATTAATACGCTGTACTTTATTGATAAACTTGCTAATGTTGCCAATCCTGCTGATCGTATAATCATCCAGACTACCCCTACGATCCTTTGCTAATCGGCTGAATTCCAATATTTCTTCCGGTTGAGCTTGTTGAACCAGCTTCGGAGGCTCTTCCGGCAGGGGCATGTCGCAGCCGGCAACCCGCAAAAACTCTGCAATATGATCCCTGCCCACATGTTTGTAGGTCAACAACTTGATATTCTCCTGTCCGAAATGCCGTGCAAAGGCTGACCAGATCGGTTGCTGAGCTAAGAAATCATCATTGAGCTTCATAAAATAAACTGGGAAGGTCCGAGTCGCAACTGGCCCCTTGTTCAGCTCATTAAACCATGACTTAAGTAACGAGAACGGTTCCCGTATATAAAACAGGATCGTAACCTGATAGGTGGCAAGGTGTGCCTTTAGATTAGCGATTGCCAAATCCGGATCATCGCGCATGGCGAGTTGAACAAATTCCTCGCTCGAAAGAATCACTTTGTCTTCAGGCGCCTCGCTCAGTTCTGCATGTAGTTCTCTATACGCATCATCGGCAGAAATGGCTTCACCGTACCACGCAGGTCCCGCAAATCCGTACTCTCGTGCCAAACTTAGAGACAGTTGGCCGTGGTTCGTAGGATTATTTCTGGGCCGCAGGCCGGATGGATAGAGAAATCCGTACTCACGCATTGTGGATGCGTTCTGGCTAAGAAAGCTCTGAAGTGCGGAGGAGCCAGTCTTGTAGTGACCGATATGGAGAAAAATGTGCTTAGTCATGCCTGAGCCAAACGGATAATTTCATGACCGTCTAGCGCTGGCCTAGGCACGACGTCAAGCGGTAGGGAACTGCCGGTTGCAAATTGTTGCTCTCTATAATCCTAACTTCTTCAGCTTCTCCTCATCGAGAACGTCTATCAGTTTGGATTGAACCGGTTTGAAATCCCAGATCATCGCAGAACCTGTTTCAGGATACATCCCGAAATTACAATTGAATTCAATAGGTTGATCATTAATCTCCCAGAGCCTCGCCAAACGGGAATTTGCCTTGGAAAAATATTCCATGAACGTCATTGCTTCGCTCCGAGACGGTAAATACTCACCTTCCGGCGGCAAAGCCGCAACTATCTTTCTACGTTGTGATGCATCAACCCCTGCCTCTAATAGCCTAAGTCCGAGATAGGTCTGATTACCTCCCATTGATATGTTCGTCGTAATTTTTCCTATCGGCTCGAATGCTATATCGGTGGTTTCAGAAAAATCGGTGACTATGTCACCCTTCATCAGGCAGTCTCGTTCAAAAACCCGCAAGATAATGTTATCCTTTCCGAAGGCCGGAGCCCAAATTGTTTCCAACTTACGCGCATAGTTGAAATAGCGTTGGTAATATGGGCGATACCGCGGCAATGCTGTTACATTAGCCCCATAGAACCGCGCAGCAGCATGTCCCTCAATGACTTGTTTGCGATGGGCGAATGCCAACTGGTCCTGCCTACGTAGGTAGCAGATAATATAAATCCGCGTGAAGTATCGTTCGATTATCGCCGCAAATTTTGCCACCGTGACTGGATCATTGAGCCAGAAAAAATCCTCATCCGAGCAGATAAATTTTTTTGTATTTAGACTAGCTAGAGAAACCGCATCTGCAAAGATCGTTTCAGCCCTTTCCAGGTCGATTTGCGCCTGAAAAGCCCTGCGTTTCCCGCGAGAGCGAACCAGTTTGCTGCTCGGCTTACGCAAATCTATAAAGGTGGTATCGCTATCCTTGGCTAGATATCGACGTAATGCATGTTGCAGCGAAGTCGTACCAGTCTTGTGCGAACCTATATGTAGAAAAAGCGTCCGCATGATCCGTTCTATCCTCCATTAACTGCACTTAGTGACTGAGCTTATTGGCCAAAACTGCTTGGATCTCTGCGGCATCAATCGGCTCACCAATAGCATCGAAAACCGGCTTGAGAGCCAAGGAATCGGTGCTGAAATCGGCGAAATTAACCAAACTTGTGCATCTTGGGTGGCGGGAATGATAGTCCTCGAACATCGCATCCATATGAGTCACCATGGCCTGCACTTGATCAGGATCATGATTGGGCCACCAACCCGATTTTGCAACTTGTGTTCCGTCACGTGAGCTCATCACGATATGCGCATTCGGAAAGTCGTTGCGGATGAAATCGAGAAAGTCCGGCATGCGCGCGCCCATGCCATTGTAGCGGATTTCTTTAAAACCGATCCAGCGCGCATCTTCAGGAGGGTTAAGAACATGACGCACGAAAGCATCTCGAAGATCCGCCGCAAATTTGTTCGGGGCGACAGCATCGGCACCATACCAGGGATGGAAGGGAGCCTTACCCCCTTTCTGCCATTTGGTCTTGGTGCGCCGAGCCCGCTGAACGGCATCAAACAATGGCAGGAATGTATTGTAATTTTCTCCCCGAATGGTGCAACCAGGGATCGTCATGAGAAGGTTTTGTAGCAGCGTCGATCCGGAGCGACCATAGGTGACGATAAACAGACAGCCTTTCAGGTTGGGGTAGTCAGAAGCGAGGCGATGCGTCTGGTTCATCATCATTTCCAATTTCATAAATTCTGGCAACATCCTGAGACATGTATCGGTTCTTGATCTTGCGCCGCAAGGGATGTTTTTCTGTAGTAAATATATCACGTGGTTGCTTGCGAGACATAAAAACGCCGTATGTACATGGTGTTACAATGAATTTTGCCTGAAGATCATCTCATCCATTACTCACATTGGGGATGATATAAAGGCGGACATGGTTTTGCCTTTGGCGAGGCAGTTCATGAACGCATCTGCCGTATCCAGCGCTTCTCGGATCGTGACATCCATGTCGAGATAGCGATAGGTGCCCAAGCGACCCACGAAGGTCACGCCTTCTGTCGCCTCAGCCTTGGCAATATACTCCCCCAGCAAGGCTTTCTCCTCGACGAGGCGGATCGGGTAATAGGGAATGTCTCCGGGTTCTGCCGCACGGCTGTATTCGCGACAGCAAACACTGCCTTCATGTGTTTCCCAAGGCGAAAAATGCTTATGCTCGGTGATGCGCGTATACGGTACGTCACGATCACCATAGTTCATCACCGCACAGCCTTGATAATCGCCCTGATAGGTAAAACGCTCAAAATCAAGCGTGCGATAGCCCAAGCGCCCATGTGCGTAACCGAAGAACCCGTCCAGGGGCCCCGACCAGAAGACATGATCGGCTTCGGCAGTCATGTCTGGCGTAAACGGGGTCGATAACTCGACCGTGATGCTGGGATGATCGAGGATCCCTTCAATCATCGGCGTATAGCCATCACGTGGCATCCCCTGGAAGCGGTGGAAGAAGTAATTGTCGTCATAGTTGAAGCGCACTGGCAGACGCTTGAGGATCGAGGCCGGAAGCTCACTCGGCGAACAGCCCCATTGTTTCTCGGTATAGCCTTTGAAAAAGGCCTCGTAGAGGTCGCGGCCGACAAAGCGCAGCGCCTGTTCCTCGAAGGTTTGCGGACCCACTATGGCAGCATCAGCCTGTGACGCGATGAAGGCTTTCGCTTCATCAGGACGCAAAGTCTTGTTGAAGAACTGATTAATTGTCAGAAGATTGATCGGCAGCGAATAGACACCCCCCTGTGCCGTCGCCTTCACCCGGTTCTGGAAGGGCAGGAATTCGGTGAAGCTGTTAACATAACTCCACACCTCTTCGTCATCCGTATGGAAGATATGAGGACCGTAGACATGCATCATCACGCCAGTCTCAGCGTCACGCTCGGTATAACAGTTCCCACCAACATGATCGCGGCTGTCGATGATCCGACAGGAATGTCCCGCTTCGGCCAGCTTGCGACCAATCACCGCGCCGGAAAGCCCAGCCCCTACCAACAATACCTGCATTCTGCTCTATTCAACTTTCTGTCTTTTCCAGGATCGGTCAACTACCTTCCTATATCACGTAGAGCAAGACTGACATCTCATCGCGTTGGCTGATCCATATTGCTCAAGTGCACTTCTATGGCATCTTCAAGCTCATCGTAGTAGGTCATTTGCCCATTTTCCAGCACCGCACCTGCCTGACAGGTCTGGCGTAACATTTTCATCGAATGTGATACAACTATGGCACCGGCCTTGTTCATACGTTCGTTGAAAACGCGGTTTGATTTGGCCTTGAAGGATGCATCTCCCACAGCAGAAACTTCATCGACCAGATAGGTGTCGAAAGGCACCGCCATCGAAACGCCAAAAGCCAGCCGCGCCTTCATACCGGAAGAATAGGTACGAATCGGCATATAAAAATGCGCATCCAGCTCTGCAAAATCCTCAACAAATTCAACCATTTCATCTGTATCCACATCATAGATACGAGCCACAAAACGGCAATTCTGCTCACCCGTCAATTCGCGATGAAAAGATCCCGCAAACCCCACCGGCCAGCTGATCGTACCATCCGATAGGATCTCTCCGGAAGTAGGCAGCATTTCTCCCGAAATCATTCGCAAAAGTGAAGATTTTCCGGCTCCATTGCGCCCCAGCAATGCGACCGAAACACCAGTAGGAAATACCGCATTGATATTATCGGCTACTGTCGTGCGGTGGTTATTCAAGAAATAGGATTTTGTCAGGTTCTGTAGTTGTATCATCGCCGGTCACGTAAACTATAGAAGATCAACACCCCAATAATCCAGATCACCAGCAAAAAGCCGCTTAAAATCATCATCAGTCTGGCACGCTCGGGGTACTCGGCCTCTTGCGCGAGAGTCGGTTTGACATAGGCCGCCAGATAGCGCGATTGACGTGTAGCCTCGGCTCGAGCGGAATCATAGGCCGCCAAGGCAGCTGTGTAAGTACTTTCTGCGAAATCACGATCTACGGCCAAGGATTCATATTGACCAACGACATCCGATAGTGCCTCACCTGTCGCAGTTTCCGAACTGAATTTCTGCCGCTCAGCCTCGATTTGTTCACGAATTACCCTGATACGTAGCTCAGATTGCTCGATACGCGGATCACTGGGTTGAGCATTGGCCTGCAACAGGCCCAGCTGGACCAATGCCTCAGCCAACTGCTGCTGCAAAGAGGAAACAACGCCAGCCTGACTTTGTACATCGGCAGATGGGTCGACCATCTGGTGTCGGTTGCGGAAAGTTGTCACTTCCTGACGAGCTTCTTTGAGCCTCTCCAGCGCATCCTCCAACTCGATCCGCGCATAGCGTAGTGCATCTTCACGAGCAACATCGTTCAACTGGTTTATCAGGATGGTGCTTTCATCATAGATTGCCTGTGCTATAGCATGGGCATCTTGAGCGTCGAATGCCAGCACTCGCAAATCGATCATCCCATTGTCGTAATAGACACGAACCTTGCGATCCCATTCGCTCAGCAAATCTTCCAGCGAGGTA
Organism: Paracoccus saliphilus; assembly: GCF_028553805.1. Taxonomy (NCBI): domain Bacteria; kingdom Pseudomonadati; phylum Pseudomonadota; class Alphaproteobacteria; order Rhodobacterales; family Paracoccaceae; genus Paracoccus; species Paracoccus saliphilus. The sequence goes on from NZ_CP067141.1 coordinate 165,946, forward strand.
TTGCCGGTATAGGAAAACACAGGATCGTCTGGGGCCTTGGACCATATCTCACGCAGGTCCAGCCGAGCATCCACACGCGCAACCAAGTCGTGGCTCTGGATAAATTTATAGAGAATATCTGTATCACTGCTAGAACTATTGGTCATCCCGACTAAAGACGTAATTCCCCCCAGGACCTCACTTGAGGTCGAGCCGGTTTCACTGCGCACCGAAAAGCCCAGATAAGAAGCATATTGATCAGCAGCACGCGTCCACAGATACCAGGCTGAGACTGCTATAGGCAGCAGCACAATCAGCATGAAGCTGAATGCAAGTACAATATGGCGCCGCTGGACATGGGCCTTGCGAGCGGTCGGGCGAACCTGTGGCAGAGGCGCATTCTGGCGCCTCTTCGGCCGGCTATACTTTGTCAAATCGCCACGACCATCCGGGCCCTTCTTGTTGGCCCTCTCACTTTTCTTGCTCTTGACGCTTTGTTGATCAGAATTCTGGCCGTCTTCCACCTTCGCCTCGTTGTTACTGTGCGTCTCTACCGTCTATTCTTCAGGAAGCCTTTTCACTCACAGAGTCGTGATCAACGCAACGCGATGACACGATTGTGAGCAATAACGGGCTATAATTCCGGACGCCTGCGTTGTTCTGGGGAGCCTCTGGTTGCCTCATGAATAACTCCGAGGCGTTTTCTCGGGCAAGCTATAAGTGTCGCTCCAAACCGTCTGTTGATCTCTACGCGAGACTCTCATACATAACTCGGCACAACAGTTCCAGCACCGATCCATCACAAAATCTTGGTCCTTCATGGCAGAAGCCCCGTAGACAGATGCCCAGTTCCGTTACACCAACAGATGAAACGCAACTGCGACCGGCGCACAAACAGCGCCGATTCGCCAGTTTGCGCGCCATCGGGGCACTGATTCTACGCGAGATGTCTACCACGAATGGACGAACAGCACATGGTTATGTGTGGGCTGTGGCCGAGCCAGTTGGTGGTATCATTCTTCTCACTATCATCTTCTCCCTAGGCTTCCGTTCGCCGCCGATGGGCACAAATTTTGCGATTTTTTACGCAACCGGGCTCGTTCCGTTCATGTTCTATATGTCACTGTCGGGGAAAGTCGCGCAGTCAATTCAATATTCGAAATCACTCTTAGCCTATCCAGCCGTGACTTTCATGGACGCGCTACTGGCGCGAATATTCTTCAACACCGTGACGCAAATCTTGGTCTCCTACTTGATCTTCACGGGTATCTACCTCACGCAAGAGACACGCACAGACCCGCAGATTACCGGAATCGCTCTTTCGTTGTTGATGGCTTTCGTCATCTCGGTCGGAGCAGGAACATTGAACTGCTTCCTTTTCGCTGCCTTCCCCTGGTGGCAGTCGGCTTGGTCCATTCTAACACGGCCACTCTTCATCATATCCGGTATCTTCTTCATCTTTGACGACGTGCCAAAGCCGTATCAGGACTATCTGTGGTTCAATCCGCTGACGCATGTCGTCGGGCAAATGCGAAAATCTTTCTATCCGTCTTATATTGGTGATTATGTCAGCCCAGTTTACATATTTTCAGTGGGGCTGACGTTGATGGCCATCGGATTGGCACTATTGGTCCGCTATCACCGCGACTTGCTGAACAGCTGAACTCCTAGAAAAAGCCTGACACACGAACACATGCACGTGATCGGTCGATAATACCCCGCGTAAGATATCGACTTCGTTCTCGCGGCAGACTTGCCGGCAAAATGTCGCGCAATGATCTGTTTGAAGAAGATCTGCAGGGCTTTGCCGCGCTTCCGGCCACCAACTATGGCGACTGGATCACCCGCAACCAGAACATGATCACAACTGGTGCTAGCGGCACTGAAAAACTTGCCTTGCCTGCGCATTGGGACATGCCGCAGTGCACAACGCGAAATCGACGAGATATGTCCGCACATCTCGCCTGGCGGAGGAACTCAATTTTGCGCGGCTGCGACAGCAGCCTGTCAAAGCTGCGCACGAAGCTGACTAGGGCGTGTTAACACTTCATCATGTCGATGATGAGTGCGAAATTGAGGAACGCCCTGAACATGACATCGAGCTTGTCGAAGCGGGAGAAAATGCGCCTAAAGCCTTTCAGTCTGCGAAACAGGCGTTCCACTTCCTCCGGCCTGAACAACCCGGAATGTGTTGATTTTATAGCTTTATGGCAGGATTTTGTTCGCTCTGGATCGCAGGGTTTTATAAGCTGTGGCCGGAAAGCTTGCAATTTCAGGTCGCCCCATGAAGCCTCATTCCCGTGCTCCCGAACAGGATGATCTGCTACGACCGCGATTGGTGGACATGCTCGATGCCCGCCATGAACTGGTGAAGCTGGCTACGTTGATTGACTGGGAGTTTTTCGATCAGGAATGGGCGGGGTTTTTCCCGTCACATCGGGGTCGGCCAGCGACCTCGCCGCGGTTGATCGCGGGGCTGATGTATCTCCAGCACGCCTTCAATCTCTCGGACGAGGCGGTCGTCGCCCGGTGGGTGGAGAATCCCTACTACCAACACTTCACCGGCGAGACCTTCTTCCAGCACGGTCCGCCGATCGATCCGTCCTCGATGAGCCGCTGGCGCAAGCGGATTGGCGAGGAAGGGGTGGAATGGTTGCTGACCAAAACGATCGAGGCGGCACGCAGTTCAGGTGCGGTCACAGACAAGAGCCTGAAACGGGTGAGCGTGGACACGACGGTGATGAAAAGAATATCGCGCACCCCACCGACGCCCGGCTTTATGAGCGGGCCCGCAGGCAGCTGGTCGCCCTGGCCGCCGAGGCGGGGCTGACCCTTCGGCAGAACTATAATCGCCTCGCGCCGAGGCTGGCTCGGCAGGTCGGGCGCTATGCCCATGCCCGCCAGTTCAAACGGATGCGCAAGGCGCTGAAGAAGCTCAAGGGCTACACGGGACGTGTGTTACGCGATATTCGCCGCCAGCTCGATGATATTCCCGCCGGGGCGCTGCGCGAGCGGGTGCTGGATATGCTGGTTCTCATCGGTGGGCTGCTACAGCAGGGGCCGAAAAGCTCCGGAAAAATCTACGCCCTGCATGAACCGCAGGTGGATTGCATCTCGAAGGGCAAGGCGCGGCAGCGCTATGAATTCGGCACCAAGGTCAGCATCACCACCACCATCGACGACGGATTCGTCCTGGGAACCCGCAGCTTCCCCGGCAACCCCTATGACGGCCATACCCTGGCGCCCGCCCTGGAGCAGGTCGCGATCCTGACCGGCGAGACCCCGGAGCTCGCCGTCGTTGATCGCGGCTATCGGGGCCACGGAGTCACAACCACCCGCGTGCTGATCAGCGGCATGCGACGGGGCCTGACGCCGACACTCGCCAGGTTGCTGCGACGACGCAGCGCCATCGAGCCGGAAATCGGGCATATGAAAACCGATGGTCGCCTGGCACGTTGTCCGCTCAAGGGGCTGATCGGTGATGCCATCTTTGCCGTCCTGTGCGGATGCGGTCACAACATCCGAAAGATCCTCGCCCATCTCAGGGAGTTGTGGCTTCTCATCCTGCTGCTCGCCAGTTGCTCCCGTAAGATCAACTGGCGTCGGGCACTCGAAAACTGCCCAGCCTGAGCGCTCTTTCAGGCGCGACTGCTGATCAAAACGCCTTGCTCGAACGCATCTGCAGATTGTTCAAGATCGACCACTTCGTTTCGGCGCTTGTAGAGGCTGCGGTCATATTGCCATGATGCAGCTCTGTTTGCCTTGGGCGGCACGACCGGTTCGAACCCCAGATCGAGCACCAGCTGCCGGGTTTCGTCGCCTTCATAGGCCCGGTCCATCAGCATAGGCAGACCAGTGAGCCCTGTATTCCACTGCTTCAACAGCGACCTGCCTTCGGGCGCATCATGCGCTTGACCGCCCGAAAGGCTGAAAGTCAGGGCTGTTCGTTCATTCGCGGCAACCAGATGAACCTTGGTGTTCCATCCTCCGCGGGATTTCCCGATGGCTTGGGGTCCCTTTTTTCCGGTGCTCCCGTGCCATCGGGATGCACCTTCACACTTGTGCTATCGAGGCCGAGACATTCAACTTTGATGCGGATCAGCCGATGCTCCTGCAGGGCAGCGAATAGCCGGTCGAGAACGCCCGCTTCGACCCATCGCCGCAGCCGGGTATAGACGGTATGCCAGTTGCCGAACCTGGGCGGCAAAGCGCGCCATTTGCAGCCGTTCTCGGTGATATAAAGCACCGCATTGATCATGGTCAGATTGGAAATCCGCACATTGCCACGCTGAACCGGTAGATAGGGGCGAATCAATTCATATTGTTGTTCGCTTATCTCATTTATTTCATGAGTTTAGCAGAACCCGTGCAACATAAATAGCGTTAAAACGCCCTAGGTTGGATCTATTGATCCTGGATGATTTCGCGCTACTTCCGATGGGACGGCAGGAAGCCGTAAATCTGTTCGAAGTGATTGAGGATCGGGACGAGACAGCTTCAACCATGCTGATATCGCAGCGCCCTGTCGCTGACTGGTGCGAAGTCGTCGGCGAGGACCTCTTGGCAGATGCCTTCCTAGACCGGGTTCGCAATCAAACCCACCGAGACCGGACTGTCAGAGTATTGGAATTTTTGCATCCTCGCACTAGCAAAGGGATGCATGATACCTCTCTCAGAGAGCTGGATTGGTATTGACAGGCAAGGGCGATCATGCCAGCAGATCTACCTCCAGTCGCAGGATATGGAAGCAAGGTTGAGCTGACAAGAAATCCAATGCTTAAATCAAAGATCAGAAACAAGCAAACCTGCACCATTATATCCCGCCTTATTGGTATACACAACTAAAATGCACACAACGGCTCAATAAATATTTCTGAGATGAGAATGTCACGATATTGCTTAAAAAAATATATGAAAAAATTTCACCCATACAACAACGCTACGGGAGAACAAGCATGATTATATCGGACGTCGAAAAATTCGTGTTTGTTCACAACCCGAAAGTTGGCGGAATGACTTTCCGGACTGCCCTTATGCCATTTGATACTCGAGAAAATTTTTTTTTCGAATGGAAAGAAGTCGGAGATTTGAAGAAAACACTGGATTTAGCGCATATTACTCCATTTCAACTAAATCGGTTCTTCCCTGATGTATTTGCAAGCATAGAGTCATATTATAAATTTGGTTTTTCCAGAAATCCATACAGCCGGTTCATGTCAGCAATTTCTCAGCATTTAAAGCTATGCACTCCATATATACGAAATGCCGTTTTATCAAATGAGGACCTCTTTTATGGCATTGCAAGCGAATTTGCGTTAACCTCCCTTAAACAGGATATAATTGATCAAGATGTCCGAATGGTTCATTTTCGCAAGCAAAGTAACTTCTTCTATTACTCTGGAAAAATTTGGGTTAACGATGTATTTAAACTCGAAAATTTACATGAGGTAAAAGAAGAAAGTATTGGAAAGTATCTGGGAAATTCCATTGACAATCCGATAAATCAAACAAGCGGATATGGTGGGGCATATGATATAACACGTCTTACTCGTGACGCCATTAGAGCTTTAAATGAATTTTACGGCGTTGATTTTAATAATTTTAAGTATGAAAAATTATCCTGACAGTTATCAAAGGATCCAATTAAGGCACCGAATTGGCCGTTTGATCACATAACAGAGTCATACAGGTATCACGGCTGGTTGATGTTGTAGTTTCGGGACCGTCATTTGCGGTACGGATGAGATCAGGAATTCGAATCTGCCGAGAGATAAAGGTCACTAGCTATCCCGGGAACCCACCCTTGCATCGAGCAACACCGGAGTCCCCATCGAGCGCATCAGATTAGAAGCCGGTCCCATGACCCTGTGACTTTTGAAGGGCTAGCCTTCCAGGGATCAATATCGAAAGAGCTCACAAGCGGGCATTTCTCTGTCAATCGGCACAGCTTGCCATGCTGTGAAGGTTTCGATTGGCGACGACCCGACTGACATGCATCACCCACACGCGTGGAGTGATTTATCCACCTGCTTTGACGTGCGTTTATGGCAACGCCGTACGATCTATGGTAGTAGAGCGCATGTCGAATGACGCCTATTGAAACCGCCAAAATGACCGACTTCGACTCGCGAGCCTACCTCACAATCATCGTCGACCGTATCCATAATCACAAGATAGCAAGAGCGACGAATTACTCACCTAGAATTGGAGCTCAGGACATCTGGCCTGATGTCATAGTCAGACAGTTACGCTAATCGGCACACAAATTGGGAGAATTGATTTGCAATCTGTAAATAATACCACCAAACGCCTCACATCTCCAAAATGGCTGACAGACTTTTCGGTGTCGCCGCACAAGCGGGGTTTCTTTATCTCGGATGATGAATTCGCCTTACAACATACTGATCGAGACTCGAGCACGCTCTATGTTGGTTTTGATAATCTTGCAGGTGCCCGATCATCGTACCGTATTCGAGACCCATGGGGATACACTTTTGCAGAAAAATCAGGTTGGTCATATCTTGGTGGATTCGCTTTTTCTCCAAATTGGTACCGGAACACAAGGTTATTCTATACTCTTCAAAAACTTTCTGACGATGGTTTTTTTGAGAAATATGAGAAAGTGGTTTTTTCAGGATCATCAATGGGAGGATATGCAGCTTGCGCCTTTTCTTCCCTATCTCCCAATAGTATTGTAATCGCATTCTCGCCTCAATCAACGCTCTGCCCAAAGATTGTTGGATGGGAAACCCGGTTTCGGTCTGGCCGTAAAGCGGATTGGAACGGTCCTTATTCAGATGCAGCGAATGAGCTCCAGCACGCCAAAAAAGCGTGGATAATTTATGATCCAAAAACACATCTGGATCAACAGCATGCCATCCGCCTTAGAGCTCCGAATGTAACCCTTCTTAAGGCATCGCGAACTAATCATACCACGATACAGGTTTTGCGAAAGATAGGTATACTTTCAACAATTGTGCGCGAGTGCGTCGATGAAAGCATGTCAGATACGAGGTTCTATGAACTATTCAGAAAACGACGAGAGAGTCACGCCTTTCTTCAGAGATTTGCTGAGGATGTCGGAGCGTCCAAAAGTGTAGTGCGAAAAGAACGTCTTAGGGATATTTTATACCAAATGAAAAAGCCTGCTTTGGCAGATCGGCTATTTAAATAGGGATGGTTAAATATTAACAACGCCGATTTTCGGAGAACCCGACTCCTAAAGAGCGACACTTTCTCACTGAGTTGGCCGCTGGCACAAGTATTACGAGGTATCGGAAGTGATTAATTGAAGGAGCTCAATCGGCTCTAAAAGAAGAATTAACGACTGAGAATAGCGGAGGAACTGAGCTTTACTCGCTATCGCACCTGCATCAATCATTTGCGCAGCGAGGTGAAGATTCCGAGTGCCGTACTCGCCGCGTCCTGATCCCATTACCGGAGCGACCTATATCGAACCTGGTTCACCTTGGGAGTACGGATATTGCGAGAGCTTCAATAAACATCGGCATAGGGGAATAATTTGCCGTATCGCACCCGAACCGTCGGCAAGATTCCCCACCGATCACGGACCTGGCAAGGCCCGGCTGGACAGTCTCAGACGGAGCGCATTATACAATCCTCAGGCATATCGAAAATTCAAGCAAAGGATTGGAACGGCACGTGAAAAAGCTATTTCTGCATATCGGCTTCAACAAAACCGGTTCGACAAGCCTACAAAAGAATTTGGCGGCCAATACCCATGTACTCGCGCGGCAAGGCATTTTTTATCCTCACGATCCGCAGGCTCCATACACGCAGCGCTGGCAGCACGTTCCACTGGCTGCCGCCGTACCCGGCCGCAACCTACCCTGGCTAGTTCCTAAGAAACGCGCCACACTCGCACAGGCTTACGATTCGCTATACACCCAACTGCACCACAGCAACTTCAACACGTTGGTCCTGTCTTCGGAAGGGTTCGGTGAAAGGGCTATGGGAACGGACAAGATCCAATGGTTGAAGGACCAGTTTCCAGATTTTGAGATCACTGTCATCGCTTACATTCGTCGTCAGGATTCCTATTTCCTTTCCACCTATCAAGAAAGTGTCAAAGCCGGCCGCAGCCGACCTTTCAATTTCTCCGATCATGGGAAAGTTAAGGAACTTTACTTCGGTCAGAGACTAGCACCCTGGCGTACAATCTTTGGAGAGCAAAACGTTCTCGTGCGCCCTTTTGATCCAAAATTTTGGCCGGAAGGCGAGCTGTTCTTCGACTTCCTGCAGGCGATCGGGGCAGCTAGAGATGGCACGGCGCTGCAAGCCCCGGAAAACGAGGGCCTCGATTATCGCGCAGTCGAATTCATGCGTCAGATCAATCAGTTCGTTACCGAAGCTGGCCGGGATGCCGGAAATCTGAGGCAACGAGTCCGCGCCAACAAACTGACGGCCACATTCAGTCAACTTTTGGAAACCAAGGGCAAGGTGCAGAAAATGTCACTCTCCACCGAACAGGCCGAAATTCTGCGCCGTCATTTCCGCAACGACAATATTGATGCTCTTCAGGGTAGCGGCATTGATCCCGATGAGTTCTTTCCGACAATCGCGTCTGACCGCGCAGCAATGCTCGCGCCACAAAATCTGGAGCCCCGAGATCTGATGTTGGTGATTTCGCGTATGCAGCTCTCATAACCAACTACAGTTTGATCTTGGAAAAGATAATCTGCAGCCTCAGGCCCGAAGATACTTTATGCCGTTAGTTCCGCCATGGCTCGCGCCCATACCATAAGCAATCTGAATTGCTGGTGATCCAGATGCTGGGTGGCATCAAGTGACTGCGGATGAGGCACGGCTTTTTCTCCCGCCTGCCTGAGCGCATCCTGCATTGGCGTTCCATCAAAGAATGCGCTATCGATCGCTTGCGCGTCTTCGGCATAGGTTGCGGTGATATCGGCGACGAGATTCATATGCAGAGCGAGCCGGGTCGCGTTCCGCTCAGGAAATTCGGCAAAAGACTGAACTAGTCGAATGCCGGCCTGCTCTTGCCGCAATGTCACCTTCCGTTTGCCGCAAGCCTGATGAAAGGCGCGAACCGCTACCAGATCCTCCAGCGAGGGAGAAGCATTCTTACTTGGCACATCAGTCACCGAGCACTCGGCCCCGTCGAGAATCTGATAAAAAAAATCAGTCACGACATCCGCCTGCCTCAACTCGGAGCGAACCATTGGCCTAACCGTTAGTCTATCTCCAAAAACGTCACGCCACAGGTTTAGCCGCGGATAATAATAGAAACCCCTCTGGAGCGCTCCGGTCAAGGGTTTAGTCTGAGCGTGCAAATCATCCATATCACCGCGAAAACTTCCATGCTTCACCCGCTCGGCGAAAGCAGCCAAAACCCTCTCGGCATGGGGGCGCAGGTAAATAATGATTTGCAAGTTGTCCTTGAACTTCCCGAAATGCTTGTTGATCATTTCAGCTAAGACTCTTGGATCGGCATATTCGAATTTCTCTGCCGATATTATACTGACATCCGCATCGACAGTCTCAATATTCCGGGCAATTCGCGAGAAGTGTTCATCCCGTTTGTTATACGCAGGATTCTGCCGAAAGAGTGTGTTTGCCAAAGGGCCATGCTGTCCCCTGATCTTTTCTCGCCCTTCATGCACACCGAGCCCCGGATAGAGGATGTCAAAACCTCTACAATTGTAAGTCTTCAATGCGAGAGTCGACTGAATCGCCGTGCTACCGCTCTTGAAGCTACCAATGTGAAAAACCAGCTTCTTGAGCATGATAGATTCCTCCGAAAGCGAATGGTTTAGTTTCAGGTTAGCGGGTCAGCAATTCAGCCAAGTGCCGCTTGTTCGGCATGATGCGTTGGCGATTATTGTTGGTCGTCACATTAATGATCCATTGGTCGACAATTGATTCCATTGACCGGCAACTGAAGCCTATGCAGAACAACCGGCTGGTTCAAGTAACGGCTGGTGTACCGATCGCTTCCGGTTCGTACTTCTTCCGTGACGCCCAACCACCGGCCCCGGATTTTCCGAGGCCGGCGTCGATCTCACAATCAGATCAGCGCGATGCCCTGAGAATGCGTTCGACCACCTTCTCGGCAGCCTCTTCGGCAGTCAGTTCAACCGTGTTCACGATCAACTCGGCGGTTTCGGGCTCTTCATAGGGGCTGTCGATGCCGGTGAAGTTCTTCAACTCGCCCGAACGCGCCTTCTTGTACAGCCCCTTGACGTCACGCTCTTCGGCCACCTCCAGCGGGGTATCGACATATACCTCGAGGAACTCACCATCGGCCATCAGATCGCGCACCATCCGACGCTCGGACCGGAAGGGCGAGATGAAGGCCGTCAGCACGATCAGCCCGGCATCGGTCATCAGGCGCGCCACCTCGCCGACGCGGCGGATGTTTTCCACCCGGTCGGCATCGGTAAAGCCCAGGTCGCGGTTTAGCCCGTGACGAACATTGTCGCCATCCAGAAGGAAGGTGTGCTTGCCAAGGGCATGCAGCTTCTTCTCGACGATATTGGCGATGGTTGATTTGCCCGAACCAGACAGACCCGTGAACCAGACCACGGCAGCCTTCTGGTTCTTGAGGGCGGCGTGGGCGTCGCGGTCCACATCGACAGCCTGCCAGTGGATGTTCTGGCTGCGGCGCAGGGCGAAACGGATCATGCCCGCCGCGACCGTCGCATTGGTCAGCCGGTCGATCAGGATGAAGCCGCCCAGATCGGGGTTCTGATCATAGGCCTCGAACGGAATCGCCCGGTCGGTCGAGATATTGACCACGCCGATGGCATTCAGCCCCAGGGTCTTGGAGGCCAGTTGTTCCATCGTGTTGACGTTCACCTCGTATTTCGGCTCGGTGACCGTCGCAGTGACACTTTGGGTGCCGATCTTCAGGATATAGGGACGGCCCGGCAGCATTTCCTCTTCGGACATCCAGACCAGCGTGGCTTCGAACTGGTCGGCAACCTCGCAGGGCTCGTCCGACTTGACGATCACATCGCCGCGCGAACAGTCGATCTCGTCCTCGAAGGTCAGCGTGATGGATTGTCCGGCAACCCCCTGGTCGAGATTTCCATCGAAGGACACGATGGACTTGACCTTGGTGGTCTTGCCCGAAGGCAGAACCCGGATCGGATCGCCCGGACGCACTACGCCCGCGCCGATCTGTCCGGCAAAACCGCGGAAGTCGAGATTCGGACGATTTACCCACTGCACCGCCATGCGGAAAGGATGATCCTGCAACCGCGCTTCGCTGATCGGGGCGTCTTCCAGATGGCCCAGCAAGGTCGGGCCCTGGAACCATTCCATGTTCGGGCTCTTGCTGACGATATTGTCGCCTTTCAGCCCCGAGATCGGGATCGGCTGGAAGCTTTCCATACCGATCTGCTTGGCGAAATGCGAATAATCGCTGACGATTTCATAGAACCGCTCGGCCGAGTAATCGACCAGGTCCATCTTGTTCACCGCCAGCACCACGTTGCGGATGCCAAGCTGGTTCACCAGGTAGCTGTGCCGCCGAGTTTGGGTCAGCACACCCTGACGCGCATCGATCAGGATAACGGCCAGATCGGCGGTCGAGGCGCCGGTGACCATGTTACGGGTATACTGTTCATGCCCCGGCGTGTCGGCGACGATGAATTTCCGCTTGTCCGTCGCGAAGAAGCGATAGGCGACATCAATGGTAATGCCCTGCTCGCGCTCGGCTGCGAGACCGTCGACCAGAAGCGCGAAATCGATCTCGCCCGACTGCGTGCCGACATTCTTGGAATCGCTTTCAAGGCTGGCAAGCTGATCCTCGAAGATCATCTTGCTGTCATAGAGCAACCGCCCGATCAGCGTCGATTTGCCGTCATCCACCGAACCGCAGGTGATGAAGCGCAGCATGGTCTTGTGCTGATGCTTCAACAGATAGGCGTCAATGTCCTCGGCAATCAGCGAGTCCGTGACATAAACGGGGTCTTTGGTATCAAGGGTCATCAGAAATACCCCTCCTGCTTCTTCTTCTCCATCGAGGCGGATTGATCATGATCAATCGCGCGCCCCTGCCGTTCCGAAGTGGTGGTCAGCAGCATTTCCTGAATGACCTCGGGCAGGGTGCTTGCCTCGGACTCGACCGCGCCCGTCAGAGGATAGCAGCCGAGCGTGCGGAAACGCACCGATTTCATCTGCGGTTCTTCGCCCTCGCGCAGCGGGAAGCGGTCGTCATCGACCATGATCAACAGCCCGTCACGCTCCACCACCGGGCGAGGTTCCGAGAAATACAGCGGCACGATCTCGATATTCTCGAGATGAATGTATTGCCAGATATCCAGTTCGGTCCAGTTCGACAGCGGGAAGACGCGGATCGATTCTCCCTTGGCCTTGCGGGTGTTATATTGCCGCCACAATTCAGGGCGCTGGTTCTTGGGATCCCAACGGTGATTGGCCGAACGGAACGAGAAGATGCGCTCCTTGGCGCGCGATTTCTCTTCGTCACGGCGGGCACCGCCAAAGGCCACGTCGAAGTTATACTTCGTCAGTGCCTGTTTCAGACCGTCGGTCTTCCACATGTCGGTGTGAAGGCTGCCATGATCGAACGGGTTAATTCCCTTCTCTACGGCTTCGGGATTGTGATGCACGATCAGCTTCATGCCTGCATCTTCGGCGGCACGATTGCGCAGATCATACATGGCGCGGAACTTCCATGTCGTATCGACATGCAGGAGCGGAAAGGGCGGCGGGGCCGGATAAAAGGCCTTCTTCGCCAGATGCAGCATGCAGGCAGAATCTTTTCCAACGGAATACAGCATGACGGGGTTGTCGGCATTGGCCACAACCTCGCGCATAATATGAATACTTTCAGCTTCGAGACGCTGCAAATGGGTCAGCGTGGCCGGGCTGATTTCAGTGTCAGTGGCAGGCTGGGTTGTCATGGCTATGAACTCATTTCTTATACGGGGTGGCATTTGGCAGATCTCGGCGGCAATACCAAGAGGGGCGGCGGAATAACGCCCAACATCCAGCATGAAGCTGTCCATTGCATCGGTTGCGTTGCTCGATCAGCTCCTCATATTGGTCTCAGCACTTAAAACTCCCGTAAAAACTCAAAACGCTGATCCAAATAAATCGCCGCCACCTTACGAACATCAGTTGCGGAAAAACCGGATGTCGCGACGCCATGCCAAAAAATATCAGGCGGCAAATCCTTGAGAAAGATTTTTGATTTTTCATATACCTCATTCAGAAAACCCGGAGGCACATAATTTCCACACCATATAATGTGCTTGAGAAGCCACCCAACATAGGAGTGCAGATGTCTGTCCGTTAATCCGTCTTGATCAAGCTTATCCTTTATTATTCTTGCATGATCAAAAATTTTAATAAATTTTATGCCTTGTTGACCAACCGTTTGACCAGGTCGATTCATTCTGTGTATATGAGTTATTTCATTATAAAACGTAAAAGATTCAGATTTCACTGTAGTCTCCCAGTGGAATGGGTTATCTTCAAAGAAGAAATCCCCAACCGGGAAACGAATCTTATTTCTATTTAAAAAATCCGTTGAATATATCTTCCTCCATGGGAATGGCGCCATTTTTATAAGAATATCTCTCTTATCTTCGAGCGGAAGATCATCGCCAAGAGAAGTCCAGTATGAATCTTCAGGATAGTTAGTATAAACACCGTTGTGATTCCAGTACTCCCCGCAATTGCATACAACGAAATCATTATTACCTCTCCTAAGGATCTCTACTGCTCTCCTTGTCGGACCTGGAACAACCCAATCATCCCCATCAACGAAAAGCGTAATTTCACCCGTCGCAACATCCATACCGGCATTCGCGGCAGCCGCTACTCCCCCTGGAGTGTTTTTCGGAAAGTTTATAGATACAATATTTTTATCCAAGTTGTTGCTATTAATAGTATCAATTATTTCTCTTGTCTTGTCAGTCGAGCAGTCATCGACAATAATTATCTCGCAGTCGTCGAAGTTGCAATCGATAACAGATTGTATTGCTGTTGCAATATACTCCTCAACATTATAGCAAGTTATGATTGCGCTTATCTTCATTCCCGCTGCCCTTTCTCTAATATTATATTGATTCGATAAATTTATGAACCTTATCTATTTCCTTCTTATACTTATCCCTCCAAAATTTTTGCTCCCTTCCAGAGCCATTGCAAACAGTATTTACAAGCCAATCAAATAAATCTTCAGAGAATTCCTTAAATTGCACAACAACTTCTTGCTCTTGGCTCATGTCAACAATGTCTCTGCCAATTTTTTCAAGCAACGGAAAGAGATGCATCCTGTGCTCTCCTATGTAATTCGTTGCTCTATTCCCCGTAATTGACTCAAAATGAGTTATCAAAGGCGGGGCCCATGCAAGCACTCCAAAACGTTTGGCTTTCAAAAAACTCATCCAGTGTGGAGGGATGTCTTCATGCATTCTTAAATCCGGAAAGGATATACCGGAAGCTTTGTAAAAAGACGTTTTATAGACCTTATTCCAAGGGAAGTTTATTGTCTTCAAGACATGAGGTATTTCAGCGAGGGAAAATACTTTATTTGGGAATCCAGAATTGCCAAGCGAGGAGAAAAATGCATTGTCGATCGTATGCATATCATATGTTTTAGTTTCTTCCGGATCACTTGAAAGATGATATTTAATTAGTATAAAATCCGCCCCTGCATGGAGAGGAGATATTTTTATATAATCAAAAAAGCAATCTTGAATTACATCATCCGCATCAATGAACATCATGAATTCTGTTTGCACTTCGCCGGCCCCAATATTCCTAGCGACAGCTGGACCAGAATTCTTCTCTAACCTGATATAATTCAATTTTATGTTGCTTGGAAGCGTGGCAGTATTAATCACCTCCTGCGTATTGTCATCAGAGTGATCATCTACGATGATCAACTCTATTTCTTGCTCTTGTCGAGAGAAGAAATCTAAGTGGCGGGCAATCCCATTCGCATCATTATATGAGGGAATCACAAACCCATAGGAATTTTTCCATGTCATTTTTTCACTCCCACATTTTTTATGGAACTTATTTCCAGATCAAAATGCTCACCGTCAATGAAGTATAAAACTTCGATATGATCTGCCGTTGCCGCCAAATCATCTGATACAGTGAATGAAGTAAGGTTGTCGTTAGCTCCTCCAGGAAAAATTGCCAAGCTTGTGGCTTGTTTATCAATAAACCCGTCCTTATTTATATAACGGATATGTGGCCTGAGCACCGATATCCCTCTACTTACACCCGCAATAGAAATTACGACATACTTTAGATCTCGAACCACCTCTACCGGAAGCGGATAGGACAATGTCAACCAAGAGGCACCTCCACGATCGATCATGTAAAATCTTAAACCTTTTTCCTCTCGGGAAATTTCTAGCTCTGTCTCTCCACTTGGATCAATGTCGACCCAAACGTTTGTGTATATTTCCATTCTCTTTTCTGGTTGTGGAATTTGATCGGCTTTAAGAGCCTCCTCGAGGGAATTGTTAATTTCACCAAAGGTTTTGGAGTGCTCCTCAAGAGCTTCAGATATTTTTTCAAGTAGCATTTTTTGCCTTCATCGTATTATCGCTATGATATGATGCGTCTATTAGTACAAACGCCAACCGACATGGCTCACTATTGAGATCCGGATCATCTCATCCATTACTCACATTGGGGATGATATAAAGGCGGACATGGTTTTGCCTTTGGCGAGGCAGTTCATGAACGCATCTGCCGTATCCAGCGCTTCTCGGATCGTGACATCCATGTCGAGATAGCGATAGGTGCCCAAGCGACCCACGAAGGTCACGCCTTCTGTCGCCTCAGCCTTGGCAATATACTCCCCCAGCAAGGCTTTCTCCTCGACGAGGCGGATCGGGTAATAGGGAATGTCTCCGGGTTCTGCCGCACGGCTGTATTCGCGACAGCAAACACTGCCTTCATGTGTTTCCCAAGGCGAAAAATGCTTATGCTCGGTGATGCGCGTATACGGTACGTCACGATCACCATAGTTCATCACCGCACAGCCTTGATAATCGCCCTGATAGGTAAAACGCTCAAAATCAAGCGTGCGATAGCCCAAGCGCCCATGTGCGTAACCGAAGAACCCGTCCAGGGGCCCCGACCAGAAGACATGATCGGCTTCGGCAGTCATGTCTGGCGTAAACGGGGTCGATAACTCGACCGTGATGCTGGGATGATCGAGGATCCCTTCAATCATCGGCGTATAGCCATCACGTGGCATCCCCTGGAAGCGGTGGAAGAAGTAATTGTCGTCATAGTTGAAGCGCACTGGCAGACGCTTGAGGATCGAGGCCGGAAGCTCACTCGGCGAACAGCCCCATTGTTTCTCGGTATAGCCTTTGAAAAAGGCCTCGTAGAGGTCGCGGCCGACAAAGCGCAGCGCCTGTTCCTCGAAGGTTTGCGGACCCACTATGGCAGCATCAGCCTGTGACGCGATGAAGGCTTTCGCTTCATCAGGACGCAAAGTCTTGTTGAAGAACTGATTAATTGTCAGAAGATTGATCGGCAGCGAATAGACACCCCCCTGTGCCGTCGCCTTCACCCGGTTCTGGAAGGGCAGGAATTCGGTGAAGCTGTTAACATAACTCCACACCTCTTCGTCATCCGTATGGAAGATATGAGGACCGTAGACATGCATCATCACGCCAGTCTCAGCGTCGCGCTCGGTATAACAGTTCCCACCAACATGATCGCGGCTGTCGATGATCCGACAGGAATGTCCCGCTTCGGCCAGCTTGCGACCAATCACCGCGCCGGAAAGCCCAGCCCCTACCAACAATACCTGCATTTTCGTCCTACCTCAAAGCTGTAGTATGGATGTCGAGCCTCTCCAAATTCTGCGTGTTTGCTACATTAATTATTAGCTGCGCAACAAGGGGGCGATACCTCTCTTTCCCCAGGTTGAGAGCGAAACCGCCTATGGGCCCATGTGACACTTGACCTACCCCTGAATATTTCAGCCAGCGACACTGGAGCTCGTTGGTTGGTACGGGCAATGTTGCGCAAAGCAGTCGCGGTTCTTGGTGAACACGGTCGGGCTCCAGACCGGATCGTTGATCCCGAGGCCCACGAACCAGCGGAACAGAAGGTTATACTGCATTTGGTCCATCAGTTGCCGCTCGGAGTGAACTGAAAACAGGATCTGCCACAGACTGGCCCGGATTAGTCGCTCCGGCGGGATCGAGGGGCGGCCGAAATCGGTATAAAGAGCCTCGAATCGGCATCGAGGCTGGCCAGCGCGTCATTCACAACCTGCCGGATCTTGCGCAGCGGATACTGCGCCGGAATAGGTTCTTTCAGATCACATAGCTGAACAGTGACCCACTCGTCTCTTCCGTCCCGCGCACCATCTTCCCCGTATCCGACCTAAAGGGCGTGAATCATGTTTTCAAATCATTGTCGAGGCAGGACCTATTCTTCCGGCACTGAGAACGAGTGTCGAAACATATCGAGGCAGATCACAAGCCGCGAGATGCGGCAGGGTGGTTCGGAGTCAACCTTGACCCCGCATTAGGTGGCGTCTGCATTTAGGCGAGCCATGCCATCGCGCAGGCGAGATCGATGAACGCTTTGAATGAGGATATGGTCTTTTCGCAGCGCAGGGCAATCCTTCCGAACCGTTTGATCCGATTGAAGAAACATTCAACCAAATGGCGCTCCTTGTAGAGCACCAAGTCAATCGGTCGATCTTCACATCGGGTTGGATTGCGCTTGATATGCGCCTCTGCACCGAGATCATTTGCGATGAAGTCCGAAGATACTCGGCATCATAGGCGGCGTCCATGATGACATGACCCACGCCAGACAGCCCTTCGATCAAGCCCTGCGCCTGCGGACAATCGCCCCATTGTCCGGGCGTGATGGTGAACCGGACCGGCAGGCCCAAGGCATCCACGGCAGCATGAACCTTCGTGGTCAGACCACCTTTGGAGCGGCCAATACCGGCAGATTCAAGCCCCCCCTTTTGAGAAGTCGCATCGGCATGCGCTTTACAGATTGTTGCATTCACCAGCACATACTCGAAATCCGGGTCCTTGCGTAAGGCTTTGAAAAGATTCTCCCACACACCCGCCAGGGTCCAGCGGCGGAAACGCGAATGCACCGTGCGCCAGTTACCGAGTTCGGGCGGCAGATCGCGCCAGGGCGTGGCTCCCGTGCCAGCCAGAGGATGGCGTCGACGAAAAGCCGATTGTCGGCACCCGTTCGGCCACGGTCGCCCTTCTTGCCGGGAACCAGAGGTTCAATGATCGCCCATTGTGCGTCACTCAAAGTTCGTCTGCTCAAGATCATCTCCTGTTTTCGATCTTGAATCAGACAGTTGCCAAATTGGGAAATCCGTAAATGCAGACGCCACCTAGAACTGGATCCGAGAACCTTAACTTCGTGCAGCGGCAATCTTCAGGCTCAGGGTTTCCCGTTTTCACTTTGCAATAGCATAAAGATTCTTAGAAAAAATCCACGACCAATATCGACAGCCCGTCGCCATAAACAACTATCGAGCTGACCTTGTTGCCCAGCGAGCAGGCGGGATATCGGTAGTCTGCAAGCATCAAGGCTGCCTGCAAATCCCCGTCTTTACGCGCCTGATCGGGATCGAGCTTTCGAGGCTGGAGACGCAGGCCAGCCGAGTCAGGCGGCTGGTCAGGAAACCCTCGAAGCCCTTCAGCCCGTCGGTGACCACCCGCAACAGATAGTCGCGGTTGCCGGTCATTAGCCAGCAATCCACCACCTCGGGAAAGGTCTCGATCGCCGCTTCGAACTGCGCCAATGCCTGATCTACCTGCCGGTCCAGCTTGACCGAAACGAAGACCGAGACCGGATATCCCAGTGCCGCCTCGTCGATCAGCGCGGCATAACCGGTGATTACCCCTGACGCTTCGAGATTACGGACCCGCCGCGCAACCGGCGTCGGGCTGAGGCCGACGCGCTCGCTGAGTTCCTGCAGGGGCATCCGACCATGATCGCGCAGCAAGCGCAGGATCCGCAGATCGAAATCATCAAGCTTGGTGGATTCCGCCACAATTTTTCTCATTTCATGTAATAACACTCGCGACTTGGCCATATAACGAGTGAAAACGCAAGGACACCCTGCACCTTTTCGCGGCATGATGCCCAAAAGACCACCAGGAGACCGTCCATGCCCAACCAGCCCGAATCCACCCACCTGAAAACCATCGAACAGCGCCTGTTGTGGCTGTCGCATTGGATGATCCATAATGCCAACCACCTGCGCCCCAGGCAGGACGGCATCAAGATCGGTGGGCACCAGGCCTCCTGCGCGTCAATGGTGTCGATCATGACCGCGCTGTATTTCAAGGCGTTGCGACCGGAGGACCGGGTGGCGGTGAAACCGCATGCCGGGCCTCTGTTCCACGCGATGCAATACCTGATGGGCAATCTCGACCGCCAGAAGATGCTGGACTTCCGCGGCTATGGCGGGGTGCAAAGTTATCCGAGCCGGACCAAGGATGCCGATGACGTCGATTTCTCGACCGGCTCGGTGGGGCTGGGCGTCGCGGTGACCTCGTTTGCCTCGATCATCCAGGATTATATCGCTGGCAAACCCTGGGGCGCAGATATGCCGATGGGCCGGATGATCGCGCTGATGGGCGATGCCGAGATGGACGAGGGCAATATCCACGAATGCCTGCAAGAGGGCTGGAAACACGATATGCGCAATGTCTGGTGGGTGATCGACTATAACCGGCAATCGCTGGATGGCGTCGTGCGCGAAGGGCTGTGGAACCGGATCGAGAAACTGTTCGAGGCGTTCGGTTGGGATGTCGTGCGGATCAAGTATGGCGTGCTGCAACGTGCCGCCTTTGCCGAGCCGGGGGGCGAGCGGTTGCGCGAATGGATCGATGCCTGCCCGAACCAGCTCTATTCGGCGCTGACCTTCAGCAGGGGTGCGGAGTGGCGCAAGCGGCTGATGGACGATCTGGGCGATCAGGGCGAGGTCTCGGCGCTGATAGAGCGGCGCAGCGATACTGAGCTGGCGGCGCTGATGGAGAACCTGGGCGGCAATTGCGTCGAGACCATGGCCGAACATTTTGCCGCCATCACCCATGATCGGCCGGTCTGCTTCCTCGCCTATACGGTCAAGGGCTGGGGCACGCCCATCGCCGGGCACAAGGACAATCACGGCGGGCTGATGACCAAGGCGCAGATGCGGGACTGGCAGGCGCATATGGGCGTGCCCGAGGGCGAGGAATGGGAGCCCTTCGCCGCAGTGCGCGATCCGGACGGCCTGCGCGATTTCCTGCGGCAGGTGCCGTTCTTCGCCGCCGGCCCGCGCCGCCATACGCCTGGGCGGATCGCCGTGCCCGCCATGCCCACCATCGGCGGTGCCGAGGGCTCGACACAGGCCGCCTTCGGCAAGCTGCTGGACGATCTGGCGCGCGGCGACAGCGAACTGGCCGAACGGATCGTCACAGTCTCGCCCGATGTGACCGGCACCACCGGGCTCGGGCCATGGGTGAACCGCCGCAAGCTCTGGGCACGGCAGGCCCGCGCCGACCTGTTCCGCGCCCAGAAGATCCCCTCGACCGCCAAATGGGACTTCGCCCCCGAAGGCCAGCATATCGAACTGGGCATCGCCGAGATGAACCTGTTCTTGCAACTGGCGGCGGCGGGGTTGTCGGGTCCGCTGTTTGGCAAGCGGCTGCTGCCGGTGGGCACGGTCTATGACCCGTTTGTCTGTCGTGGTCTCGATGCGCTGAACTATGCCTGCTACCAGGATGCCCGCTTCATGATCGCGGGGACGCCCTCGGGCGTGACGCTGGCACCCGAGGGCGGCGCGCATCAGTCGATCTCCACCCCGCTGATCGGCATGGCGCAGGACGGGCTGGCCAGTTTCGAGCCCGCTTTCGCCGCAGAACTGGCCGCGATCATGGAATGGTCCTTCGACTACATGCAGCGCGATGGCGGGGGCGTGCCCGATCCGCGCAGCTCGCTGGCCGATGAGAGGGGCGGCGCCGTCTATCTGCGGCTGACCACCCGGCCGATCGAGCAGGCCGCCCTGCACGAGGGCTTCCAGCAAGGCGCCATTGATGGCGGTTACTGGCTGCGCCCGCCGGGTCCGAATTGCGAGGTGGTGATCGCCTATCAGGGCGCCGTTGCCCCCGAGGCCATCGCCGCGGCCGGCTTCATCGCCGAAAGCCGCCGCGACGTGGCGGTGCTGGCGGTGACATCGGCCGACCGGCTGCATGCGGGCTGGACCGCCGCGCAACGCATCCGGCGCGGTGGCGCAACCGCGAATTGCCATGCCGAGACGCTGCTGTCGCCCCTGCCCCGGCATTGCCGCCTGGTCACGGTGATCGACGGCCATCCGGCGACGCTGTCATGGCTGGGCGGAGTTGCCGGGCACCGGACCATCGCGCTTGGCGTCGAGCAGTTCGGCCAGACCGGCACCATCGGCGATCTCTATCGCCATTACGGCATCGACACCGCCGGGATCGTCGGCGCCGTCTCGGCCATGACCGAAGGCGCAAGGCTGGCAAGGGTCATGAGATGAAATGTCCCCTCCCCATATCTGGTGAGTGACACCCACCGCCGGAAACGCGCATCCTCACGCCATGGGGCGACATCCATGGAGAGGATGCGATGATCTGGAAAAACCCGGCGGCATTAAGCGAGGCAGGCAGCGGTGTGCTCGGCATCGGTGATGGCAGCAGCCTGCAGGTCGGCGTTGGACGTGCCATGGGTCATCACGGAGAACTGCTGCAAGGCGTGTTCGAGGGTGAAGGTGGACGATTGCTTCGCGGATTGGTGACTTTACCTCTGGACCGCCAGCAATCGCTCGCAACCTTCTGGCCCAGGGACCACGGTGAGATACGCGCCCGCCCACCCGATCGGAAGAAGGCGGCGCGCGCGACCGCATTAACCCTTGCGCATCTCGGTTTCAGCAGGATGGCAGGCGACCTCACCATCGAAAGCGATATCCCGGTCGGTCATGGTTATGGATCGTCCACCGCCGATGTCATTGCCACGATCCGGGCAGTCGGATCGGCTGCTGGCGTGGCATTGCGGCGCTCAACGATATGCCGGCTCGCGATCACGGCAGAAGGAGCAAGCGACGCCATTGCCCATCATGATCAGGCCGTTCTCTTCGCCCATCGAGAGGGAAAGATCATCGAGCATTTCGGAGGAGAGTTCCCGCCACTCATCGTAATCGGTATCCAAACGGATTTCAGCCCGGTCGATACGCTGGCCTTGCCGCCAGCGCGCTACAATCACCAAGAAATCGAACAGTTTCGGGTTCTACGCGGATTGCTGTATCGCGCTGTACGGCAACAGGATCCCGTCCTTATCGGGCGGGTTGCGAGCATGAGTGCACATATCAGCCAGCGTCACTCGCCCAAACCGCGTTTCGACCAGGTCGCGCAACTCGCAAACACATATGGCGCTTGCGGCGTGCAGGTCGCCCATAGCGGCACCTTGATCGGAGCGCTATTCGATGCCGATCAACGCGGGGTCGGAACGCCCATCGCCAGATTCACCCGGGCGCTGGAGCAAAACGGCCTCCATCGGATCACGGCCTTCACCGTGAATGTCGATCGTGGAATTCTCTTATGAGAATACAGCGAGATTTCCTCACCGCCTATGAACTGCCGCGTCCTGCGCGGCTTGCAGCCAATCTCTATGCCGCCTGTTTTCCACTGATGAAGCTCCTGCCGGCACGTTACATCCTTGAGCGCGCCAGAGCTGACGGCAAACTTTTGCCTTGCGGGAAAGTCGCAGAAACAACGTCAGGAACGCTCGGGCTGGCCCTTGCCATGTTATCAGCGACCGAAGGGTTCAAACTGACACTGATCAGTGCGACGAGCCTGATAGACCAATCGCTTACGGATCGTCTGCGGAACCTCGGCGCTCATTTAGAGATTATCGAGGATCCCGAGGGATCGGGGGCGCAGCGCGAGCGCCTCACACGGCTGCAAGCCATTCTCGAGGAGCAACCGGGCACGTTCTGGCCCCGGCAATATGACAATCCAGATAACAGGCTATACGTTACAATGCCTCCGGGTATTATCGCCATGATCCTTGCGTCACACGTTGCTGCCAATCCGCGACTCCCTTCACCTGGAGCGACGTTCGGCAGGAATCTCTGGAAGACGCCGCGATCAAAGTCATGGAAGAGGCACATGAGTTTGGTCTTCTGCAAGGCATCTGCGTGCCTCTCCACACGCCATTCGCTCCACCCGCCGTCGTGAGCATCGCCGGGGAAAACAGCGAGATCGCGCAGCAAACCAAATCGTCCCTGTCCATCATTGCACGCCATGCGCTTGAAACAATCTTGCGCTTCCTATTGAGTACGAACGAGCCGCCCCAATCGCGCCTTTCCAGAAGGGAGCGCGAGGTCTTGCAGTGGGTCGCCGAAGGAAAAACCGCTTGGGAAGTATCCCGGATCCTGTCCCTTTCCGAGCATACGGTGCTGACGCATCAACGTAGTGCCAAGCAAAAGCTGGGGGCTGCAAACACGGTACATGCCGTTGTCAAAGCTGTCCTGAGGCACGAAATCCATCCCTGATCAATCGCCAGATCTCGGTATGGTGACCTGAAACCGCCCCGTCATACTCGTCGGATATGCAGGGGAGAAATGTCATGTTCCATGTCCGCGCTATCGATCGCTCAAACAAGCATCTCTATCTTGATCATCTCGAGCAACATTTCCGGATCAGACATGATATCTTTGTGGGCGACCGTGGCTGGCAGGATCTCAAGCGTCCCGATGGCCGGGAAATCGATGCATTCGACAATGACGACGCCATCTATCTCCTCGGGATCACGGCAGATGACCGGGTGGTCGCCGGTTCACGGCTCGTGCCCAGCCTGAAGCCGCATCTGATGAGCGATGTTTTTCCGCAACTCGCGCCCAACGGGATCCCACGGGACACCGATTTGTTCGAGTGGACACGTATTTTCGTCGTCCCGGCCTTACGCAGGCCAGGTCGTTCCTGTCTCGCGGCAGGCATCATGTATAGCGGTTTGCTCGAATACTGCCTTCAGCAATCCATTCACCGCTTGTCCGGCGTCTGTGAAACCTACTGGATTGCTCGCCTGACCCAACTTGGCTGGCGGCCAGAGCCACTTGGCCCGCCCATTCATTACCAGGGGGAAACCATCATCGGAATCACGGTCGAGATGTCTGTCAATGCCTTTGAGATGACTCGCCGGGCCTATGATATCAATCATACAGTGCTCTGGGAGAAGTATCCGCCGATGTCAGCGACCCGAAGGTCCGAACAAGCATCATGACGGATCTGACCTGGGCGGTGCAAATGCGTCATATTCGCTATGTCCTGGCGGCTGCGGATCATGGCAGCTTCCGCAAGGCGGCCGTGTCCCTCAATGTTCAGGAATCCGCGATCAGTCGCCGTGTTCGAGACCTGGAAGTCTGGCTCGGCACGCCCCTGTTCATCCG
Source organism: Paracoccus saliphilus (assembly GCF_028553805.1). Classification (NCBI taxonomy): domain Bacteria; kingdom Pseudomonadati; phylum Pseudomonadota; class Alphaproteobacteria; order Rhodobacterales; family Paracoccaceae; genus Paracoccus; species Paracoccus saliphilus. The sequence continues at coordinate 190,358 of NZ_CP067141.1, forward strand.
CAATCCGGCTGGGGTTCAGTTGACGCCTGCCGGTCATCAGTTCGTGTTTCATGGGCGCAGGACTATTGCTGAAATCAGAACCGTGCAAAGCGAGGTCAGCACGATCGGCAAGGGGCAGAAAGGCAAACTGCATATCGGGATCTTTTCATCTTTGGCATCCGGATTTCTCTCCGATCTCATCCAGAAATTCAGAACCCGGCACAGGGCGATACATCTGTGCTACGTAGATGGAAATTCCACCGGAAACATCGCAGCCGCCCTGCGACAGCAACGGCTCGATGTCGCCTTCGTTATCGCTCCCTCCCGGAGTGAAGGCTGCGAGAGCCAGCGTCTCTGGAATGAACGGCTTTTCGCGGCACTCCCCGTGGGGCATCCTCTCGCAAGGCGCATCGAGATTCATCTCGGCAGCTTGACGGATGAGACCTTCATTATCAGCGACACACCACCAGGTCAGGAGATTCATGATCACCTGATTCAGCGGTTTGCAACTCTCGGCCGCCGCCCGATCGTCCGATATCAGGATGTAGGACGGGATAATCTCATGTTATTAGTCGCCCTGGGTCATGGGGTAACGCTGACAAGTGAAGCCACGACCGGCGCTTATTTTCCCGGCGTCACGTACCGCCCCGTGATAGGGGAGACTCTCCCATTCAGTGTGATGTGGTCGCCCAAAAACACCAATCCGGCACTGCATCTGCTGCTTGACCTCGCCCGATCCATGTCTGAGATCACCGGACGATCAGAGGTTACCTCCTCATCTGCTGGTTCGAGGTTGATCGCTGCGCCTTCGCGAAGCCACGATCCGTCGCGATGAATTTTTCCAGCATGGGCACGATGAGTCGCACAGGCTCAACGGATCCTTGCCCGCCGTCCCGGCCAAGAATATCGCCATAGGAAACAAGGTCCCGATAGAGGCTGGCGGGCAGTTCCACCGTGATTTTCACCGGCTTGTCGTCCTTGATCGGCGCGAGTTTCAGTTGTGTCATGAATCATTCTCCTGCGTTTTCGAATACCAGATCCCGGATCACGAGCACCCGCACAGGAAAGCCCGGCCGGATGGTCAGTGTCGGTTCCACCTGCAATTGCCGCTGGACGATCTGTTGCCCGGTCTCATTGATGGTGTCGACGGCGCCTTCGCGGATGGCGCGGGTCAGGCGGTCCTCGTCGTCACTCGCGAGCTCGGCGCTGGCGGCGAGCAGCGTGGACAAACCGGCCCCTTTCATCAGGTCCCACCAGTGGTAATCGACACCATCCTCCAACCCGGCAAAGCCGCTCGCGTCCGCACCCGGCAGGCGCTCCAGCACGAGGGAGCGGCCATCCGGGAAAATCAACCGGTTCCACACCAGCAGCACCCGGCGCTGCCCGAAACTGACGCTGTCATCATATGCGCCGATGAGCCGCGTGCCCTGCGGGATCAGCAGGATCGACCCGGTCGGACTGTCATAGACGGGCTCGGTGACCTGGGCGGTGATTTGGCCGGGCAGATCGGAACGGATACCAGTAGTCAAGGCGGCTGGAATGACTGACCCCGCCTGCAGGATATAGGGCGAGGCCGGCGGCGTGATCCGATCCGAGGCCACTGCGTGCCGGTCGATGGGGCCATCAAAGAAAGCCTGCTGCCCGTCCTGCACTCCAGCTGAATCGGATCGTCCTGCGAGACCCGCGAAATTCGTGGTGGCGCCTGCCCCATTGCCGGCACCCGGCCCGGTCTGAAAGAACACGCCACTGAGCCGCGCGGCCTCTTCTTCGGCGCGGCGTCGCACTTCCTCGGGATCACCGATGGGCGTGGTGATTGGAGGCAGGTCCACCGGCTTCCCCTGTTCCCGAGCCTTCAGGATCGGGCCGCCAAGATCGCCGGGCAATGCCGGCCCGAGCACCGGGCCGGTATAGTCGGAGGGCAGGTCGGAAAGTCCATCCGCCGTGGTACGGTTTTGGGTCGAATAGAGTTCCTCACCGCCCGGTGCTGCCTCTCGGCTCTTCAGCGCATAGATCAGTGACCCGCCGATCCCCAGCAACACAGCGGCGCCGACGCCGAGGAGCAGCTTTCGGGACAGGCGGGTGACGCGCGGCGGGTTCGGGTGCAATCGCATCCGCGCGGCAATGTCCGCCCTACTCATGACCTACCCCCATAACGCGCAGTACCTGCCTTCGCGGCCTTCACCTGTGTCCTTTCAATCCGGACGATCCGCACCACCTGCTGGCGATCACCACTGCCGAGACGCAGCTCGGCGGTTGCAAACAACCGGTCCACGATCAGGACGTTGCGGGAAACGCGGCTGTTGACGATCTGCGGCTCGCCATCGGGTCCGAGCACGAAGATCGGCGGCATTTCACCCTGCACGATGCCGGGTGGAAAGACCACATAGGCATGGCGGCCATCATCGAAGACGGAGACGGGCCGCCAGGGCGGGCTGTCGCCCGGGATCTGCAGTCCGTAGCGGTAATTCCGGGCCGAGACTGCGGGGATGGCGGGCTGCGCCGGCGTGGTGCTCCGTGTGATCCGCGACTGCGGATAATCCCATGAGACAGCCGGCATCCAGGTCTCCTCGCTGGCGCGCAGTTCGATCATGTAGCTGCGCCGGTCGATGCTGATCACCAGGTTCGTCGAGATATCTGGCCGGGTCGGCTTCACCAGCACGTGGGTGCGGGCACCTGCACCGGAGCCGCTTGTCGTATCGCCGATGATCCAGCGGGTGGTATCACCCGCCGCGATCGGTCCGGCATCGGTGAGTTTCTCGCCCGGCTCCAGCGCGATATCGGTGATTTTTCCAGGCGCGGCATAGACTTGGTAGAGCGCGCCTTCCGACCAGGGATAGATCTGGATGGAATTGTAATAGCCTTCGCGGCGTGGCTCGACTCGGGCGGCGGCATTGGCGTTCGCGACCTGCGAAGCCGGCGCTTTCGCCACCGCGCCGCCCTTTGCCGGTGTCCAGGCGGGCGGTGTGTGCAAGGGTTCGGGCGGCGAGTACGCCTCCGTCACGGCAGGCGACTCCGCCAAGGGCGGCACATGATCGTCATAGCTGAATGGCGGCGGTTTGTTCGCGGCACAACCGGCCAGGACCAGAGTGGCAAACACGATGCTCGATCCATATATGACATGCTGACGAAACAGTCTTAGAGGCAGGGGCAAAAGATGGTGCAACATGGAGATATCGCTGCGAAGTTCTCGCTTTTCTCGGAACATTGGCGCCCGAAGGTGATCGCAAGCCTCAACGGGCAGGAGGTGAAAGTAGTCAAGGTTCAGGGCGTCTTTCCATGGCATCAGCATGAGGATTGCGAGGAAATGTTTCTGGTCTGGAAAGGACGTTTCCGGGTGGAGTTTCGTGACAGGATTTGTGATATGGGCCCAGGAGAGTTTGTTGTCGTTCCGCGCGGTGTCGAGCACCGCACCGCAGCCGATGAGGAAGCGGAAATCCTGATCTTCGAACCAGCTGAGGTCCTGAACACCGGCAATGTCACCGATGAGACATTCACAGCCCCACGAGGCGTGACGATCTGAACCTGTCCTCATTGGCTCATCTCCCGCGACCAGTTGATGGCATTGACATAGATGCCAAGCGGATTGGCGCGCAGGCGCTCGGCATCGCGCGGAGTCTGGATGACGATGGTCAGTATCGCGGTCCAGCGCTCGGTGCCCGAATGCTGGCCGTTCTCGTAGTGACGCTCGGTCCAGGCGACACGGAACGAATCCGGCGAGGCCCGGATCACGGATGAGACCTCCACGGAGATCTGCTCCTCGCCAACACGGGCGAAGGGATCGTTGGCGCGCGCATAATCATTGAGTGCCGCCGCGCCGCGATCGGTGGTGAACTCATAGGCGCGCAACCAGTTCTGCCGCAGGATCACCGGATCGGCAGGCAGCCCACGAGTCTGCTCGATGAAACGGCCGAGATGGAAGGCGATCTGGGGGTCGGTCGGCCGGTAATCGGCCTCGGCGGGTGCCACCGCCTGAGCTTCGCCCAGCGCATCGACCTGCACCACCCAGGGCACCACGGTGCCACGCGCCGATTGCCAGATCAGCGCTGCGGCGAAACCACCTGCCAGCAGCAAGCAGAAGAAGGCCATGAAGCGCCAGTTTTTCGCCTGCACCCGGGCCGAGCCGATCCGCTCGTCCCAGGCCCGCGCGGCCTTCTGATAGGGCGTCACCGGTTCCGAGGCCTTGCCGTAATGCGTGGTCGGGCGTCTGAAGATATTCATGAGCGGGTACTTTCGGAGAGATTGACGGAGGCACCGGAGCCATGGCTGTCACCTGCGCGCAGGGCGTGGGCAGTAACCCGGGCGCCGTGGCCGAGTCCCGGATGGCGGCGCAAGCGCTGCGCCCAACCGGGCGCGTTGCTGAGGGAGGTTGAATTACCGGACGCGGAAGCCTCGCTTCCGCCCAGCGTCCCCATGGTGGAACTGCCGCCAGTCGCCATAACACTGCTTTTGGCACCCTGCGCATAGCTGGTCTTCATGCTGTCTGCGGTGCGGGAGGCCGCATGCTTGAGCGGAGACGAGATCACGCTTCCGGCAGCGCGCCCAATCCCGCCCATGCCCGCGGCGGTGCCGCCAATTCCGGATTGTCCCCCGGTCCCGAGCCGGTAGGCGGTAGATGCGCCGCCGGCAAGGGCCGCTCCACCCCGGGCGGCAGCCGCAGTTCCGGAAAGCGCGGCCGCGCCACCACCAGCCGCGAGCATAGCTGCACCGCCTGCGGCCACAGCCGCGCCGCCCACTGCCAGCCCGGTGCCGGCAGCGGCGCCTGCGCCGAGTTGCGGGCCGCCGGAGACCAGCCCGGTGGCAATGCCGGGGCCGAAGATACCGAGGCCCAGCAGCGACAGCGCCGCCAGCACGATGGCCATGGCCTCGTCGATACTCGGGCTGATGCCGCCGAAGCCTTGGGTGAACTGGCCGAACAGCGTCGAGCCGATGCCGATGATGACGGCCAGCACCAGCACCTTGATGCCGGAGGAGACGACATTGCCCAGCACCCGCTCGGCCATGAAGGCGGTCTTGCCGAAGAGCCCGAAGGGAATGAGCACGAATCCTGCCAGCGTGGTCAGCTTGAACTCGATCAGCGTCACGAAGAGCTGCACCGCGAGGATGAAGAAGGCAAGGATCACTAGCACCCAGGCGAAGAGCAGGCAGGCGATCTGGATGAAATTCTCGAAAAACGCCACCCAGCCCATCAGATCGGAAATGCTTTCCAACAGCGGCCGCCCGGCATCAAGCCCGGTTTGGGCGACCCGGCCGGGGCGCATCAGATCCTCGGCGGAAAACCCGGTGCCGGAGGCCAGAAGCCCGAGCCCGGCGAAACTCTCGAAGACGATCCAGGCGAGATCGTTCCAGTTGGAGATCAGGTAAGCGAAGATGCCGACGAAGAGGGTCTTCTTCACCAGTCTTGCGATAATGTCATCCTCGGCACCCCAGGCCCAGAAGAGGGCGGCGAGCGTCACATCGATGACGATCAGGGTGGTGGCGATGAAGGCGACCTCGCCGCCCAGCAAGCCGAAGCCGGAATCGATATAGGTGGTAAAGACCCCAAGGAACTCATCAATGACACCCGTCCCGCCCATGGATCACTGTCCCTCGTTGTCTTGCGGGAAGGCGGGGCCTGCGTCGCGTCCGAGAAAGCGGTCCCGGGTCTCGGCCCAGAGCCCCAGGCAGTCGGCATCATTGGCCGCTTCCTCGCCCATGCGCTGGCAGCGGCGCAGGCCTTCGCGCAGCGGATCCTCGGGTGGCACGAGGATCTCCGGGCCGGGCGGCGCGGGTAGTTCCTCCCGGCCGCTCATCCGGACCACCGTCGCGGTCATGGCCCCGGCCAGCAGCAGGATGGCGAGCAGGCGTGGCCAGAACCTGTCATGCATGGCTTTCGCCTCCCGCTGCGCATCACTGGTTGAACATTCGGGCGGCACCCGGCTGGTAGCCGCTGCTCGGGGCGAGAAAACGCCCGCGCTGGATGCGGCCCTGTTCGGCGGCGGTGGCGCGTTCGGCCGCCATGAGCGCCTCGGCCCGGCCATTGGCGGCCAGCATGGCGGTGAGATCGCCCAGTTGCTGGGATTGCAGGGCGAGCAACTGGTTGCCGGCCTGGGCTGCCTGCAGCGCCCCCACGGCACCCTGGCTTTCCTCAACCAACGTCTTCATCTCCGCCTGCTGCGTCTCGAGATTGCCGACGACGCCAGCCTGCATGCGCATGGCGTCCTGCAACCCGCCGACCGAGCTCTGCCAGCGGGATCGGGCATCCTCGATCAGTTTGGCCTCGGGCGCATCTGCCGACAGGGTACCGTAATCCTGCCGGAATTTTTGATCGATCTCTTCCACATCAAAGGCGATGTTTCGGGCCTCGCCGAGCAGTTCCTGCGTTCGCGCGACATTCTGCTGCAGCTCCTGCAGAGAGCTATGCGGCAGGCCGGTGAGATTGCGGGCCTGGTTGGTCAGCATCCGCGCCTCGTTCTGCAGCGAGGTGATCTGGTTGTTGATCTGCTCGAGCGCGCGTGCCGCCGAGAGAATGTTCTCGGCATGGTTCTGCGGGTCATAGACAATGAGGGGTCCTCCGCCGAGGCCGAAAAAGGCGTGGGCGGGTGAGGTGATAGCCGGCATGGTGAGTGTCATGGCAAGGACCGTGGCACCCACCACGCGAAATCTGCGGCGTCCGTGATGGAGGTTGGGTTTCCTTTTGCCTGTCATCGATTGATCTCCTCGTCGTTCGTGTCCTCTTCCCCGGCGAAATCGGCGTTGGACTGAGCCGGAATGGCCTCGTCCTTTTCGGGCACCCCTGCATCATCGGACAGCGGTCCGGTTTCCGCTTCAGGTTCCGCAGGTGCGAGATTGGTGAGATCGGGGATGAGATCGGCGGCCCATTCAACGCCTCGAACCATGAGCCAGGCCGCCAGAAACCCCTCACGGCCATGTTCGGCAAGAATCCCGGAGATCAGCGTCTGGTCAGATTTGGACGAGGCGGCACAGAGCGCCAGCCCAACCTCCGAAAGCCCCAGTTCGAAGAGCCGGTTGCCGCGGCGCGACTGGCAGTAATAATCGCGTTTCGGCGTGGCCCGGGCAAGGATCTCGATCTGCCGTTCGTTGAGGCCGAAACGACGATAGACACGCAGGATCTGCGGCTCGATGGCGCGCTCGTTCGGCAGCAGCAACCGCGTCGGGCAACTCTCGATGATCGCGGGCGCGATGACGGAACTGTCGATATCCGAGAGCGACTGCGTGGCGAAGATGACGGAGGCGTTCTTCTTCCTGAGCGTCTTCAGCCACTCGCGCAGCTGATCGGCGAAACCCTCGTCATCCAGCGCCAGCCAGCCCTCATCGATGATCAGCAATGTCGGGCGGCCATCGAGCCGGTCACCGATCCGATGGAAGAGGTAGGAGAGCACGGCCGGCGCCGCGCCGGTGCCGACCAGCCCCTCGATCTCGAACGCCTGGACATCCGAACTGCCCAGGTACTCGAACTCGGCGTCGAGCAGCCGCCCGTAAGCCCCGCCGATGCAATACGGCCGTAGCGCCTGTTTCAGATCATTCGCCTGCAGCAGCACCACGAGCCCGGTAAGGGTCCGCTCGCTAACCGGCGCCGAGGCCAGCGAGGTCAGAGCCGTCCAGAGATGCTCCTTGACTTCAGGAGCGATAGGGATGCCTTCACGCATCAGGATGGCGGTGAGCCAGTCTGCCGCCCAGGCGCGTTCATGGGGCTCGCTGATGCGCGCGAGCGGCTGCAGTGAGATGGAAGCCTCCTCGCTTTCCGTCAGGCCACCGCCGAGATCATGCCAGTCACCTCCCATGGCCAGCGCCGCCGCGCGGATCGAGCCGCCGAAATCGAAGGCGAAGACCTGGGAACGCTCATAACGCCGGAACTGCAGCGCCATCAGCGCCAGCAGCACCGATTTTCCCGCGCCGGTGGGGCCGACGACCAGCGTGTGTCCGACATCGCCGACATGAAGGGAGAACCGGAACGGGGTCGCACCTTCGGTCCTGGCATAGAACACAGGGACGTCATCGAGATGCGCGTCCCGGCCCTCGCCCGCCCAGACGGCGCTGAGCGGGATCATATGGGCGAGATTCAATGTGCTGATCGGCGGCTGGCGGATATTGGCATAGGCATGGCCGGGCAGCGAGCCGAGCCAGGCATCCACCGCATTGACCGTTTCCGGCATGGCGGTGAAATCGCGGCCCTGGATCAGTTTTTCCACCAGCCGTAGCTTCTCCTCCGCAGCATGGACGTCTTCATCCCAGACTGTCACCGTGGCGGTGACATATGCCATGCTGGCCGTATCGGCCCCAAGTTCCTGCAGCGCCATGTCGGCATCGGCGGCCTTGTTGGCGGCATCACTGTCCACGAGGGTGGATTGTTCATTGGTCATCACCTCTTTCAGGATCGCGGCGATCGACTTGCGCTTGGCGAACCATTGCCGCCTGATCTTCGTCAGCAGCCTTGTGGCATCCGTCTTGTCCATGAGAATGGCACGGGCCGACCAGCGATAGGGAAAGGCGAGCCGGTTCAACTCGTCGAGAATACCGGGTGTGGTCGCACCCGGAAAACCGGTGATGGTCAGGACCCGCAGATGATGGTTGCCCAGACGCGGCTCCAACCCGCCGACAAGCGGCTGATCGGCCAGCAGCGCATCGAGATGCATCGGCACCTCCGGTATACGCACACGCTGCCGGTTGGTGGAAATCGTTGAATGGAGGTAGGTGAGCGTCTCGCCATCATCGAGCCAGCGGCATTCCGGCATGAACCCGTCCAGCAATGCCAGCACCCGGCTGCTGCGGTCCTGAAATCCGCGCAGCAATTCCCACGGGTTGACGCCCGAGCTCTCGCGGCCCTCATAGAGCCAGGATTCCGCCCGCGCCGCATCCTCGGCGGGCGGCAGCCAGAGAAAGGTGAGGTAATAGCGGGAGTCGAAATGTGCGCTGTCCTCCTCAAAACCGGCTTTCCGCTCCGCATCGAGCAATGCCGAGGCGGCATCGGGAAACATGCTGTCGGGATAACTGGCGGCCGCGCTGCGTTGTGCCTCGACGAAGATTGCCCAGCCTGAGCCCAGGCGGCGGAAGGCATTGTTGATGCGGCCAGCGACGGCGACCAGTTCAGCCGCCACGGCGGAGTCCAGATCCGGCCCGCGGAACCGCGCCGTGCGCTGAAAGCTGCCATCCTTGTTCAGTACCACGCCCTGACCCACCAGCGCCGCCCAGGGCAGGTAATCGGCGAGCCTCGTGGCATGGCGGCGATATTCGGCGAGATTCATCATGACCACGCCTTCACACCGCCAGATGACCGGGGACACGCAGATGCCGCCGCGCGACCTCGACAAAGAGCGGATCGCGTTTCGCCGCCCAGACGGCGGCGATGTGGCCGAGGGCCCAGATCACCAGCCCGGCGAGCCAGAGCTGGAGGCCCAGGCCGATGGCCCCGGCCAGCGTGCCGTTCAGGATCGCGATGGACCTCGGCGCGCCGCCGAGAAGGATCGGCTCAGTGAGGGCGCGATGCACCGGGACGGAGAAACCCGGCACCGCGTCGAGTTGCTCGAAAACGGCCGCCATTACACCAGGACCCAGCCGCCGAAGCTGAAGAAACTGAGAAAAAAGGAGCTGGCCGCAAAGGCGATGGAGATCCCGAACACGATCTGGATCAACCGCCGGAAGCCGCCGCCGGTATCGCCGAAGGCCAGCGTCAGCCCGGTCATGATGATGATGATCACCGCAATGATCTTGGCGACCGGCCCCTCGATGGATTCAAGGATCGATTGCAGCGGTGCCTCCCAGGGCATGGAGGAACCCGAAGCATGGGCGACCCGGGCCGTGAGGCTGATCCAGGTGGCGGTAGCTGCGGTGGCGATATGATAGCGAATGCGCATGGCATGACGGATCATGCGGGATCTCCTTCCGGATGGATGACGGGGGTGATGCGGTAATCGCCGTCCGGGCCGAGCCCATGGACGCGGGTGAGCTCGGCAAGACGGCGCGCGGCTCCGCGCCCCGAGAGCACGGCGATCAGATCCACAGTCTCAGCGATCAGCGCGCGGGGGACCGTGACCACGGCCTCCTGGATGAGCTGTTCCATCCGGCGCAGCGCGCCGATCGCGGTGCCGGCATGGATCGTCCCGATGCCGCCCGGATGGCCGGTGCCCCAGGCCTTCAACAGATCGAGCGCTTCCGGACCCCGCACCTCGCCGATCGGAATCCGGTCCGGGCGCAGGCGCAACGCCGAGCGGACCAGGTCAGACAGCGAGGCGACGTCCTCCTTCGTGCGCATCGCCACCAGATTGGGTGCCGCGCATTGCAACTCGCGGGTATCCTCGATGAGCACCACGCGATCATCGGTCTTCGCCACCTCGGCGAGCAGCGCATTGGTCAGCGTCGTCTTGCCGGTCGAGGTGCCGCCGGCCACGAGGATATTGGCCTGCGTCGCCACGCCCAATCGCAGCGCCTCGGCCTGCAGCCGGGTCATGATCCCGGAGGCGACGTAATCGTCGAGCGTGAAGACCGCGATGGCAGGTTTGCGGATGGCGAAGCTGGGCGCGGCGACCACCGGCGGCAACAGCCCTTCGAAGCGCTCGCCCGTCTCCGGTAGTTCGGCCGAGACGCGCGGCGCACCAGCATGGGTCTCGACACCGACATGATGCGCGATCAGCCGGATGATCCGTTCGCCATCCTCGGACGAAAGCCACTCACCCGTGTCGCACAGGCCTTCTGAGAGCTGGTCGATCCAGAGCCGCCCGTCGGGGTTGAGCATCACCTCGACGGTCACGGGATCCTCCAGGAACCGGGCGATCGCCGGCCCGAGCGCGGTACGGAGCATTCGCGCGCCCCGCCGTATCGCCTCCGGCTTCCGATGATGGTCGTCCATGCCGTCCCCGTTCCGCTTGCGGGCGCCTTCAACAGGCGACCCTGGATCGGGGACAAGTAAAAGAACCTGATTTTGCGGCGTTTCAACAGGTTTTGGACGGGCGTCGTAGTCTGGCGTGCATTTACAGGAAAACGGCGGTTTTGCCCTTCATCTCGACAATTCACGCATGCGACCAGGCTTCCCGGTTGATTCGATTATCCCGATGATTTCGCGGCTACGCGGATGCTGCCCGATCTTCGCCAATGCATTCCCGGCAATTCTGGAAGGCCACGACGTAAAATGTGATGCTTGCAGCTTGATAATCGCCCGCGCTTGTCAGTTCTCCCCGCAACATTGCTTGTATTTCCGTCCCGAACCGCAGGGGCAGGGATCGTTCCGGCCAGGGCGTTTGCTCCGGACCGGGCCATGGGAGACGTTTCCGGCACCCTTTGCAAGCTCGGGCCGCGACACGAGCAGGATCGCGGCCACGCAGTTGGGAATCAGATCAGGTGCCTGGAGGTCGATCTCATCGATCTCTTCATCGGTGAACTTGCTGATCCCCTCGTTGATGTCCTGCAGGGCAAACAGGAAGATCAGCGATGATCGCGTCTCGTCATCGGCCTGTTCGAGCACGGTCTGCCAGGCTTCGGGACGCAAACGCAGCGCCCAGGCGAAGCCATCGACCCATGGCTCCCAGAGCGTCTCGTCACTGTTCGGATCCACCTCATAGACAGGTTCGATCCAAAGAGTCTTCGTCATCTCCGATGCGACTGAATTGTAATGCGCCATCACGGCCGAAATCGTTTCTTCGGCCGTCGTCAAATCCGGGAAATCGGCCTCACCGTTCTCACCCCAGACATGTGGAAGCCATTCGGAGGGAGGGACAAGATCGGGACAGGCCAGGATTCCAGTCACATAGCCATCAAGTTCGCTCAACGTCATGGGAAAGTTTTCCTGCGGCAAAGCCGACAGGAGCTTATCAAGGCGATCGAGCTCCTGATCAGAACAACTCATGATATGTCTCCCCCAAACGCTTCAGACTTTCAGCAGATCAAGTAGTGGATCAAAGGCATACATGGCGGCGCGACGCCCCGAGGCTGCTTCGATCGTGCGCAACAGGCCAGCTTCGACGAGGCGGCGTGACAGCGCGCGTGCCGAAGATGGCGGGATTCCGGAGCGATCGACAAACCGGTCGTTTCGGAAGATCGGACTGGCGAATACGAAGTCCAATGCCTGATCATGGAACTGCGAGTTCAGCACGTCACGGAAGCGTTCGCGCATCTCACTGTGCAGTCCGAAGATCGCATCTGCCGTCTGGATATTGACCGTCGCTTGCGCGTGCATGGCCTGGAGGAAGAATGTAACCCATCCAGTCCAATCGCCGGTTGCCGAGACCGCGCGCATCCGCTCGATATACTCGTCCTTATGGGCCTCGAAATAGCCCGAGACGAAGAAGTTCGGCTGATGCAGGACGCCGAGCTTCCACAGCATCAGGGTAATCAGCATACGGCCGATCCGACCATTGCCGTCTTCAAATGGGTGTAGGGCCTCGAATTCGACATGCGCTATGGCTGTGCGGATCAGCGGCCGCATCGTGCTTTCGTTGATATAGCGCGCGAGCTCGGCCATCGCTGGGCCAAGATGCTCGGGAGCAATCGGGACATAGGAGATCTTTCCCCGCCGTTCGTCCCCAATATAGTTCTGCTCGACCTTGTAGCTTCCGGGACGCTTGCGGGCGCCGCGGCCAAACGAAAGCAGCTGCTGATGGGCTGTCCGGATCAGGTATTCGCCAAGCGGCGCTCCCTCGGCAAGCGCTTGCTGGGCATTCCGCAGGGCGCGGGAGTAGAGATAGGTCTCGATATCGTCGTTTCTGGCCTCGCGATAGGGATCTGCGCTGCCTGCGTCTTCCTCGGCCTCCAGCCGGTAAAGTTCCTCGATGGTCGAGATCGTTCCCTCCATTCGGGAGGATGTGACCGCATCCTGTCGACGCAGGGGGGCGAGGAACAACTCGCTGTTCACCATGCCTGACATCTTGGCATCGTACCGCGCAAGGGACGCCGCGGCTTCTTCGAGCGGCCCAAGAAGGGACTCGTAGTCGAGGCTGGCCGGGGGAAAAGCGCCGGTATGATAGAATACGGCCTCTGTCAGATCATAGGGTTTGATGGCCATTTTAACGCCAATTCTGTTATCAACGGGTTTTGACGCCAACCTAATCACACCAAGGAAGTTTGGCAACAGAATATGGCCGCATTCTGACATCAAACAGCATTGCCGCCAAGCATCTGCTATCAAGCGCATTTGATAACAGGCATCGGCCAACACGTTCTCATCAAACCGCGACACCATACGAGTTCAGCCCGCCCCTGCCTCATCCTGCGTTAAGCATTATCGGGCGATCGTCTATTTAGAGATCGCTGCGGTGTCCGTTCCTGCCAAATGACGGGTAAGGGGCGAATGATCCCGCAGATAGAGGCCGAAATCGGGTCAGAAGCTTACGAAACGTCATTTCCGTGTTTCAAACCAAATCGAAAGAACGGCAGAAATAGGCTTAGCGGGTAACGCGCGCGTCACGGTTTTCCTCAAGGCAAACCGGACACGCATTACTGATCGAATATCGCGGATCCTTTCATGACTCTGATCCGTCCTTGTCCTCCGATATTTCTTGCCGAAGTTTCGGTCCCTGCGCCAGCCGACGACCAAGCGCGGTGATGAAGGCCTCATATCGCTCGCCAGCCTTGGCGCGCGCGGCCTTCGCCGCCGGTTCGGGCAATGCAGGTGTGGTGGCAAGCCAGAAGCGGATGAACACCGCGAGGCTTTCCACGGCAATACCAAGATCGCGCTCCATCCGCGTGATCCGGCGATCAAGCTGATCCAGGCGTTTCGCGACAATCGCCTCACGGCGCTCCGCATCGTCCGGCGACAGGAACGAGGCGATGGCAGCCTCGGCAATCATCGATTGCGACCGGTCACGGCGCGCCGCGAATTCCGCCAGCATCCGCATCACCTCCGGATCGAGATAGGCGGTGAATTTTGTTTTCTTCCGGGGATTGACCATGTGCTACAGATCCATCCCGTCATCGGGATCCATCGAAACCTGCCGTGCGACACCCCGCATCCGGCGGGACATCTGCTGGTTTCGGATGACCTCCTCAGCCGCATCATCGGCCAAGCCGAACTCGAACTCGCTTTCGATTGGCATTTGTTTCTCCGTAGTGCCTGCCCTGCCAAGCTCGGGCTGTCGGCGTCGCTCGGATGCTGTCGGATCTTCGTCGTCAGAGGAATCCGGAATTTTCTCATCGACATTCTCCGGTCGAGCAGGAGAGAGCACGTGGCTCCACGCATCGACGGCGGGTTTGTCCTCATGGGTCAGGTCGGGCGGCGAGAGCAGGCGCTCCGTGAACCGCGCATCCAGATAATAGCGCGCCTTCTTCGCCCGGATCGGCGGCGTCCCCGCCACCATGACGATCTCGTCATCGGGCGGTAGCTGCATGATTTCACCGGGGGTGAGCAGAGCGCGTGCGGTTTCCTGTCTCGAGACCATCAGATGCCCGAGCCAGGGCGAAAGCCGGTGACCGGCATAGTTCTTCATCGCCCGCATCTCGGTGGCGGTGCCCAGGGCATCGGAGACACGTTTCGCCGTGCGCTCGTCATTGGTGGCGAAGCTCACCCGCACATGGCAATTATCGAGGATCGAATTGTTCGGCCCGTACGCTTTCTCGATCTGGTTCAGTGATTGCGCGATCAGGAAACTCTTGAGTCCATAGCCCGCCATGAAGGCAAGCGCGGATTCGAAGAAATCGAGCCGGCCGAGAGCGGGAAACTCGTCCAGCATCAGGAGCAGACGATGCCGGTCGGCATTCGCCTGCAGGTCCTCGGTCAATCGCCGACCGATTTGGTTGAGCAGCAGGCGCATCAGTGGCTTTGTGCGATTGATGTCCGAGGGCGGCACGACGAGGTAGAGCGTGGTTGGCTGATCGCCGCTGACGAGATCGCGGATCCGCCAGTCGCAACGCCGCGTGACCTGCGCCACGACCGGATCGCGATAGAGACCGAGGAAGGACATGGCCGTGGAAAGCACGCCCGAGCGTTCGTTCTCGGACTTGTTGCGCAATTCGCGCGCAGCGCTGGCGACGACGGGATGCGGACCTTTGGCCCCGAGATGCGGAGTGCGCATCATGATACGCAGGGTCGATTCCACCGGACGCTTCGGATCCGAGAGGAATCGGGCAACACCCGCCAGGGTCTTGTCGGATTCAGCATAGAGGACATGCAGGATCGCACCCACGAGGAGCGCATGGCTGGTCTTCTCCCAATGGTTGCGCCGCTCGAGGCTGCCTTCCGGATCGACCAGGATATCGGCGATGTTCTGGACATCACGCACCTCCCATTCACCGCGACGCACTTCGAGCAACGGATTATAGGCCGAGGAGTGCGGGTTGGTCGGATCGAAGAGCAGGACGCGGCCATGGCGCGACCGAAAACCAGAGGTGAGCTGCCAGTTCTCGCCCTTGATGTCATGAACGATCGCCGATCCCGGCCAGGTCAGGAGTGTCGGCACGACGAGACCGACACCTTTCCCCGATCGTGTCGGCGCGAAACACAACACATGCTCGGGACCGTCATGGCGCAGATAGTCACGTTCGTAGCGGCCAAGCACGACGCCATCGGGACCGAGAAGCCCCGCGGACCTGATTTCCCCTTTCCCCGCCCACCGGGCTGAACCGTAGGTGGCGACGTTCTTTGCCTCCCGCGCCCGCCAGACCGACATGCCGATGGCGACCGCGATCGCGATGAAGCCGCCCGAGGCGGCGATGATTCCGCCCCGGGCAAAGATCGGTGGCGCATAGGCTTCAAAGAAATACCACCACCAGAAGATGGCCGGTGGGTAATAGACCGGTACGCCGAAGATCTCGAACCAGGGCGGACCGAGCTGCGCCTGGTAGCCGAAGTTCCAGGCAACATATTGCGTGGCGCCCCATGTGGTGGTGAGGATGATCAAGAAAACGATGATGATCTGTCCCCAGAGGATTCTGGTCGCGGACATGTGTATGGTTCCTTTCCATTCGCTGTCAGAGGCCGAGCCCACGCTTGCGCCCGAAATCCCAATCGACCCCGCCATCACCGCGGGAGACGCCGGAGACTTCGCGGCCAAGTTGTTTTTCGAGCGACGGTGACCAGGGCACGAGCTGGAATCCGAGGCCATCGCCGATCATAGCAAACCGCCCGGAAGAAAGCGTGAATCGCTGACGATAAGTGCCAGTGACATATTCTCCGGTCTCTGCGCGGTTGAACGGGAGGCCGGTCTCGCGGGCAAGCTTGTCGCCAAGCGCATTGACTTCACGGTCGCGCAATCTCTTGAGCAGGCCGCGCGCGAAGACGACGCGCTCGCCTTTTCGTTCGGCGAGACCTGCGTCGAGCAGGTGATCAGCACGGGTTTTCATCGCCTGCCGGACCTCGGCTCCGAAACCGGATTCCGAAAGTGCTATAGGATCGCGGGACACGGCTCGCCGATCGAGCCATGTCGCTCCAGAGGCACTTACTTGCATGCCGATGTCGAGATCGGAGCGAACAGCAAGCGCGACACGGCGGTTGCCCCGTACGTCATCATAGCTGCGCAGTTCGACGATCGAGCCGGGCACACTGTCACCGGCGGCATCGAGATGCGGCAGCCTGATATGATGGGTCCGACCGTCTACGCCATCGACCACGGCATAGGCGGTGCCTTTCAATTCGTCATCGAGACCACGCTCCACCAACCGCCCGATGACAGGTGTATCAAGGCTTTCCCCCGCCAGCACGTAATCGGAGGAACCACGTTCGATGCCGCGTTCGGTGAGCGCGCGATGCATCCGCTTGATGATATCGCCGCGGGCGCCCAGTTCCCGCAGAACCGTTTCGGCCCGATCCCTGATATACCATTGACCCGGGCCCAGCTGGTCGGCGAGGCCCAATATTTCCAGTTTGCGGAGCCGACCGAGTTTCAGCGCATGAAACTCGGTCGGCTGGCGGTCGGGGCTCGGGGCGAGATCGATGATGCGGGTTTTGCCGGCGTCGCGAAGAAGCTGCCGATCGAGCTGGGTCCAACGCTCCGCAGAGATCTGCCGCTCGAGGCTCTGGCGGATATCGAGATCGGTTCGTGGCCCCAGCTCCAGCGTGATGAGATCACGCGCCCGGTCCCGCATCCCCTCCTTGATGTAGTCGCGGGAGATCACGAGGTCCTGGCCGTCATCGCGCACGCCGCGCACAATCAAATGGACATGCGGATGCGCCGTATTCCAGTGATCTACCGCAACCCAGTCCAGCCCGGTGCCGAGATCCTTTTCCATTTGGCGGGCGAGATCGCGGGTGAAGGATTTGAGATCGGACATTCCCGCCGCATCGTCCGGCGAAACGATGAAGCGGAAATGATGCCGGTCATGCCTGCAACGCTCGACAAAGGCGCGCCCATCGGCCTCCCCCTCGCCCGGCCCGAACAGCCGCGCCTTCTCTCCGTCCCGGGTCACGCCCTCGCGGCGCAGGTAACCGAGATGCGTTCCCAGTGGCGCGGATCGCGCATTCTGACGGACCACGCGCGCCTTGATGACGGCGCCCCGGCTACGCGACGTGATGAGGCGATTGGCCTGGATGCTGGCACGCCGGCCGCGCCCGAAACGGGAGCGATTGCCGGAGACAACGCGGCCGGATCGGGAGACGCCACTACCCGCCTTTTTCGCGGCAGTCAGCGCCTGGGCGATAAAGGGCCGGGCCGCTTGAGCGCGGGTCGAGCGGATGTGCCCCGGACGGATGCGGAATTCGCGCTCATCATTCATGGCACAACCCCACACGGTGCAAAACAGCGCAGAATGTCAAAGAGTTAAGCGTTACGCGCACAGTACGCGAAGGCACCGCACGGTGCGGAACGCGCCGCAAACATGAACCAGAACAACCGCCCGCTTGAGCCGCACCGTGCGGGCTTTTATCCTGCCATGCCCCGGTCGTGACGCCCGCCGGCGCCCCCTGCCCGCTCCATAGCGCGCCGAGATACGATAGGGTACACATAGCCGAAAAAATGCTCACGGCCGGTCCCCACCGGCATTGCGGGCGACGAACAGCACGTCGGTCAGAGACGCGGCAGGTGATTCGGGGGCTGTCGAGAGGGACGCATCGGTACTGTCCGATTGGTTGCCGGGCGACCCTGGCGCCGCATCAGAAACGCCATTCTCGTGCGCAACAAAGAGCGGCGCTTCACGCCAGTCCCGCGGTTTGGCTGTTGCAATAACAGAACCCGACGGCCGTTCGCCACGCAACACGGGCGCCAGCGACGCGACATAGGCGCGGGTCTCAGAGGGCAATGGACGATCCGTGCTGCGGTATTCATCATAGCGCGCCGGACCGGCATTATAGGCCGCGAGCATCGCCACCACATCGCGGTAGCGGTCCCACATCTCGCGCAGATAGGCGGTCCCGGCGAGGATATTGTCGCGCGGATCGAACGGATCTTCGCCAAGACCATAACGGATACGCAGACCCGCCCAGGTCTCGGGCATGACCTGCATCAACCCCATCGCGCCTGCCGATGATAAGGCAGTAACATCGCCC
The DNA here is from genome assembly GCF_028553805.1 of Paracoccus saliphilus. Classification (NCBI taxonomy): domain Bacteria; kingdom Pseudomonadati; phylum Pseudomonadota; class Alphaproteobacteria; order Rhodobacterales; family Paracoccaceae; genus Paracoccus; species Paracoccus saliphilus. The sequence goes on from NZ_CP067141.1 coordinate 208,737, forward strand.
GCACTCTCCACGCGCATCACGGCCGCGATCCATGCCTGCGGAATGCCGAAACGCTGCGATGCCTCGGCGATATATGCGTCATAGGAATGCGCGCCGACTGCGCGGGTCGGCCCGACACTTTGTGCCAGAACCGGCGGCGGTGCGGTGGCAAAAGTCAGGCCGGAAAGAAGAAGGATGAGGATGCGACGGTGCGCACCGCAGCTTCCGGAACCGAAGCGAACGCGGAGATTGGTCATGACCCCTCCCGTTCACCGCGCTTTTTCGGGCGGGTCCAATGCAGGCCCCAATCACGGCCCTCCTCGTCCGACTGGAACAGGCGGGCACGTAATGGCTGCTGGAAGACGGGATCATCGAGCAACACGGCAATGAACCTGCCCGCGCGTTCGCCGGAATGTTTCCAGCCCGCGCCAACTTCCTGTCCGTCCTCATCGCCGAGATGAATCCGGTAGGCTGGCGCATTCTCATTCTCGAGATTTTCGGTCGGAACGAGCGTCAGTTCCAGGTCGAGTGAGAGTGTCCGGATGCGCCCGGAATAACCGGATGGTGTCCGGGTGAATTGGCCGATTTGTGCCATGGTGATGGTCTCCTCTTTGCGGGGTTGGAAATGAGATGAACATGCGGTCACCCGCGCCAGTTGAGACGGCCGGTGCCGTCCGTAAGGGTGAAGATCGGGACAGCCCGGCCGATCACCGACGAGGCAGGGAACGGGCCGAAATAACGGCCGTCGAGACTGTCACCGGCCTCCGGATTCATCAGGAAGATGTCGCCATCGGCGAGTTGCCGGCAGCCCTGCCAGACAGGCAGATCGCGGCCCCGGCTGTCGTGCTCGCGCGCCTCGCCGAGCGGGATGGCGTCGATGGTAACATTGCGGCCAATGCGACAGAGACGCTGCCCGGGCAGCCCCATGACATGTTTCAAGATCGGTGTTTCACGGCCGATATAGCCCCGCTCAACCATGAACCCGACAAACGGCTCAGGCGGCATGACAGCGACGAGATCGTTGAGCGCAAGGGCTTCACTCGGCGCGATACGATAGAACCCGATCGGCACGCTGGCGGTGCCGTTCCAGACCAGTTTCGGGGCAACCGGAAGCACGCTGACGACAGCAATACCGAGCACGGTGACGATCGCGATCATGACGTAACCTCTGCGTGTCATGGGACAATCTCCCGTCGGCGCAGCCATGCCCGATGGCGCGCGGTCGTGTAAGCACGCGGCGCCTCGCCCGCGCGCATCCAATGCGCGACATGACGCCAGTGATCGGGATCGGTCTCGGCGGGATCGATGCCGATGGCCTCGATCCTGTCTACATGCAACAGCACCTCTTCGACTTTCGGCCAACCATGGATCTTCAGCAGGATCTCGGCGCCCGAACGCACAGAAGGAAGCGTCTGATAGGCCGCGCCCGGCGCGACGGCTCGCAGAATATCGATTCGCGAGGTCACCGTGCCGTAATCATTCGCCGCCCAGCGGATGAAGGCAAAAACGGTATTGGGCGGGAAGAAAACGATACGCCGGTTGTGATCGATGACCTGCGTGCCGGCTGCATGACCGAACCTGATCCAGTATTCGATCTTTCCCTCCACCCAGGTCAGTTCGACGCATGTGAACTCATCAGGAGGCTCTATACCGCGACCCACACTGATAACGTCGCTCTGCCGATCGGGGAATCCAGCACTCATGGGTTTCTCCCCGACGGCTTCAGAAGCAGCTGTGGAAATTCGGGCGCTTCGGAAGCCGAAGCATCGCTCTTTTTGCCTGCTGGTTGATCGGAGAGTTCGCTCTTTTTCTCGGCCAGGCCGACGCTTCGGACAGTGCTGCGGCGGGAGTTTTCCACAGCGCGGCCGCCCTCTTCAGTGTTAGACTGTCCGTTAGATTCTAAGTTACGGGCGCGATTTTCCGTTATTCTTTGGTCATTTAACCCCGGTCTCGGCTCCCAATCGCACGTGACCCGGGTTCCGGATGGCACGGGTTCAGGGGTTCCCGTTCGCACGTACGGTTTCACAGGTTTTCCACAGGGCGCGACCGGCTTGAACGCGAGGAACGATCGGCCGCCAGGATCGATCTCGTGCGACAGCCTGTAACCCGGCAATGCCTGACGGCGAATGATGCCGCGCAGATCGAAGGCGAAGCGCTTGAACGCAGACAGGCTGCCGGATTTCTGATGCAGATGATGGAAATCGAAACGCCAGCCGCGGCGTTGCCGACCGCCATGTTTGCGCACGAGACGGTAGAGCCAGCGCTCGATGCCGCCGGTCAGGTCGAAAAATGCCCGATCGATGGTGAGGATCAGCGCGTCATCGAGAACCGCCTGATAGAACCAGTCCGGCAAGATCATCTCGATTCCGTCCGGATTTCCGGTGCCATCCCTGCGATCCTCCCATTCATTGATCCAGGAGAAGCGGTGCTGTCGTCCCTCGGCCAGCTGACGTATTGTCGTGCTCACGGTTGTGGATTGCAGGCGGTCGAGCCCGGCCTTCAGGCGCCGATAATCGCGTACCGAATTGCCTCTACCGATAAAACTCAGGATCTCGTAAGGTGTGGCAACCATCAGTCGGGATGTCCGGAGTCCGGCATCGCGCGCCTCGACGATCTGGCTTGCTGCCCAGATCAGGATATCGGCGTCCCAGATCGTCGCCATGCCATATTCGGGGATCGCCTCGACCCGGATGACCACGTTGCCGGAAACAAAATCGATCGGTGTGATCCGATGGGTCTTTGACAGGGAAAAGAACGGGTAGGTCATGAGATCCTGCGCGTCGCGTGGCGCGAAATCGCCGGGAAGGGCCCTGAACAGATCGAGCTGTCCGCGCTCGGAAAGGGATGGATGTCGTACTGCCATAAGGAAATCCGGCCGTCGTCAGCCTGCATAGCGGCCGGGTTGCGGAACATCCGGAAGTGCCTGGCGCTTCGCGGGCAGGACTGAACCGCGTGGATCGGAGGTTGATGTGACGGTTCCCCGGTCAGCCCAGGCAACAAGCTCGTCGATCGCATAGACGACGCGACCGCCCAGCTTGCGGTAAACAGGGCCTGTCCCGTAGGTGCGGTGCTTTTCGAGCGTCCGGGCCGAAAGGCTCAGGAATTCGGCCGCCTCCTTGGTGCGCAGGAAGCGCGGTGATTGTAGGGCGTGTGCGTGGGACATGGATCGGGCCTCTGTAGCGTTACGGGTGACCGCTGAGGATCAGCGGCGGTTCGCGCCCACGGTGGCGCAAGAGAGTCGGCAAGTTGCAGGGCGAAGTTGGGGGGTATTGAAATCGCCCACCGGCCGGGGCGGAAAAACCTGCTAGGGTCGGCGGCGATGGCGCAGGAGTTTTCGATAACCGCCCGCGATCATGACGCGGGCATCGCGCAGCAGCGCCTTGATGGCGTGACGCGCCGAGGATGCCTGCCATTCGTCACGGTCAAGAAATCCGACTTTCAGGATGGCCTGTGCGATCTCCTGCTGCGTTGCGCCGGCCCTGTGGCCATCGAAAGCGCGCAGCATCCTGCGCTGGCGGGCGTGTTGCTGCCGGGTCAGGCGCGTGTCGGGTGGAATGGCCCGGCCATGCAGGGCCGAGAGAAGTCGATGAACGGCTTCGAGCCGGTCAAAGCCTTCGAGATCGAGCGGAATGACGGCCGCCACGGCCGTCCCATCTTCGATGGCGCAATCGACGATCTGGAGATACTGTCCCTCACCAAGCGCATAGCGAAACAGGGCTGTATCATCGTCATCGAGCGGTGGCGGCGAATGCCAGGATCCGATTGGATCAGCGATCCGACCCCCATCCAACACCGCAGGAGCTTCGGTCAGTACAACTACGCTCGTATCCTCCTCCGGCAGCCAGAAGACCGGCGCATCGGGAGGAGCAGCGAGGGGATCAACCGGGAAATCGCAAACCCCACCGCCGACGGATTCGTTCCGTCAGCGTGGCGGGATCTCCCTGGTCAGCAGCCGAGGCTTCGAAATCCGCGTCATAGGCATCGTTGCGGCGGAGCCACTCCCAGGCCAGATCGGATGACGTCAGTACATCCAGATGATCGTATTCCGCCGACGTACGCCATGTCGATGCGTCGGGTGTCATCGTGGTCCTCCCGGTTTTATTCAGTAAAGGGTGTCGGGAAACCTACGATTCCCGATCGGATCGGGTAGGAGAAGCCAGGCAAGGGTCAACAGGTGATGCCAGACCAGCATCACGAATTCTTCCGCTGGCTTTCCCGGACCAGTTCACGATAACCGCGCTCCGTCATCCAGTGCGCCCGCGCCAGATGCGCATCATGAATGGATCGGCAACGCTCGGGGTCCCGTTCGGGATCGATGCCAAACAGGACATGCACGGCCTCGCGCCAATCAGCGCCATCGCGCTCGGCATCGAGCAGTCGCATATAAAGCTTCATATGCGCGCGATCATAAGATGTGATCGTCTCGCCAGACGGTGGTTCATCCAGATAGGTCTCTGTCGTCTTTGCCATTGATCCCCCATCTTCACGCGCAGCATAGGTGTTGGCTATCCCCCATGGGAGATGCCATTTTCTTTCTTTAGCAGGAAAGTGTCGTTGCGCGATCCGGGCCACGATCGGAAATTCTCGTCGGTACCTCCACTCCCCTGGGAGTTCGGATCAGCACTTGTCCGAGGTGATCATTGGGGCTCTTTCCGCCCGAAAGGCATAGCTATCGATACCCTTCAGTCCGACTATGCAAGGCGGAACGCCTATATCGCCGCTCTACGTGCGGCGGATGGCGGTGATTATGCTCCCTTGCTCGCATTCGTCGGCGCAATCTGATGCTGCCGGTGGAGGTTTCCGGGCGGGTTGCGTAATCCGGCGTGAACGTCGGAAAAACCCGGCGGCTTGCGCCGCTGGGTCTCTTGTTTTCTCGCTCAGAACGGCACGTCATCATCATCGATGTAATTGCCGTCATCACTTTCGGTCTGCTTGGCCCGGCTCAGGAAATCGATCGTCTCGGCGATGATCTCACAGCCATAGCGGTCAACGCCCTGCTGGTCGGTCCATTTCGAGTAGTGGATGCGGCCACGCACCAGAAGCTTCATGCCCTTCTCGCAATATTGCTGGACCGTCTTGCCGAGGCCGTTGAAGCAGGTGATACGGTGCCATTCCGTGTCCTGGACCCGATAGCCGTTCTCGTCGCGGAGGACGCGGCCTTCCGCATAGCGGGGGCGCGAGGTGGCCAGGGTGAAATGGGTGATGGTGGTTCCGCCCTGGGTGGTGCGGGTTTCGGGGGCCTGACCAATGTTGCCGGCGAGGATAACGATATTTTGCATGGGTTTTCTCTGTTGCTTCTTCGGAGGGACCATCCCTCCGATGAGACCCGGCCGAGACCGTCGGGAGACAGCTGCAACCGCCGATCCATCGGCGGCCTGCCCCCAAGGCCCGGAGTGGTGCGGGCAGGCGCGTTCCGCGCCAACACGGTCCGGAGCCGCGGGGGTTGCCGGTGGAAACCGAACGGGCTTAGGGGATCGATCAGGAGGAGGGATTGGTGCATTCGAGAGCAAAACGGGGATGGCCGCAAAATTGGTATCCCTGCCGGAAAGAATGATCAGGTCAGGTCCTGGAAACCCGCAGCATCCGGAACAACAGTATCTGCCCCATTTCCGGCCAGACCCGCGTTTTCCGCGGGAAGGCCGGGTTCTTCGGGGCGGGAGCGATCAAGCAATCGGGTCTTGGGACACGGTCTGGCATTGCCCTGATATCGGCCGTCAGAGGCTCGGTCCGGTGATATTGCGAGAAGATCAACAGAATCTAGCTGCGGCCACCTCCACGGAACGAAATGGGCAGACATGGTAGATATTGACCAGGCCGCTTTTGCGAGATCGCTGCCAATGGTCGAATTACCAACCCGGGCAAGATGGTCCCAAAAGGATGGCAATGCTCCCATGATGTAATGATTTTCCGTTTTGTGTGGAAACCCGTCGGTGCAAGCCGCCGGGTTTTCTGCAGGGAGCGGCCGATCTGGGCTTTCGTTTCAATCAGGACAGATCGACTCGCCAAGCGCATTCAGATGAGCGATGGCAGAGATGCCGATGACCAGACCACCAAGCCCGCCGAGCAGATTGACGGCAAGGACCGAGTCAATGAGATTCCTGGTAATGCCGTAAACAAGCGCATATCCGGCAATCATCGCAGGCACCGCAAATCCGGTGAGTGCAATGAAGCGCAGGAGCGGGTTCCTGGTAAAACCGAGCACCACGATCACAAGCGCGATCGCCAGCAATGCGGCGCCGATGGCGATTATGCCGGACAACAAAACACCGGATCCGCCGGCCCAAGCATATCGGGCGGCAGTGATGGCGACCATAACGGACAAGGCCCAGATCGCGAGATGACAGGCGATGACGCAGGCCACGATGGTTAACAAGATGGCAAGCAGGATCAGGGTCATATGGAAGCCTCCGGACAGACGATTGAGGATCACGTCAGGCTGCCAAAGGATACGCTCCGCCTGTGACTATGCTGCTTCGCCGGTTCTTCGTTCAGAGATGAGACATCCTGCTGGCGCTCCCGTCAAGCGGGCTGGGTTGCCACCCGGCATCGTTTACGAGCTCCGCTTGTTATGTGAAAGTTACATCATGGCCCGACAATCACGGGAGGTGATGGAGAGCGATATCATGGCTGCGAAGGATGTCTCGTTCTGCTCGTTCAACCTGCTGAACCTGCAGCTCCCCGGGAAATCTGTCTATACCGACAAGGACGGCTGGTCCGGCGAGGTCTATGACCGCAAGATCGATTTTACCGCAGGTATGCTTGCCCGCATGGACGCCGATCTTTTCGGCTTCCAGGAGCTTTGGGCGCCAAAAGCGCTGGAGGAGGCGATAGACCGCGCCGGTATGGCCGAAAGCCATCTCCTGCTCGCGCCGCCCGATCACTCGGGCAATCGCATCACCTGCGCCGCCGCCATTCGCCGCGACCTGCTGGTGAATGAGCCCGAATGGATCGTGGATTTCCCGTCCGAGATGGTGCTGCATTCGACCGGCGACGATCCACAGCAACCGGAAATCAGCGTGAACCTCGAGCGTTTCTCGCGCCCCGTGCTGCGATTGCAGCTTCGCCCGTCACCCGACACGCCGATCATCGAGGCCTTTGTCTGCCACTTCAAATCGAAGCGCCCGGCAGAAATTTACCGCGAGAAATGGTATGACCGCGATACGCATGGCGCGCATCGCACCGCCCTGGGCTATGCCCTCTCGACGATTCGCCGCACTGCCGAGGCCGCCGCGTTACGGGTGCTGATAACGGATATTGCCAAGAAGACCGAGACGCCGGTCGTGCTGATCGGCGACATGAATGACGACAAGGATTCCAACACGCTGAATATCCTGTCCGAGCAGCCGCGTTTCCTGACAGCGCTGTCGACGGGCGGTGGCGACAATGCCCTCTACGCCGCGCAAACCCTGCAGGAATACCGCTCGGTTCGGGATGTCTATTACACCCATATTTACCAGGACCAGCATGGCAGCCTCGATCACATCCTGGTCAGCGAACAGTTCTACGACAATTCGCGACGGCGGCTGTGGCGTTTTGACGGGCTCCAGGTCGCAAATGATCACCTGAACTGGGATGATCACAAGGACAGCGGCACCAATGATCACGGCATTATCCTTGCGCACTTCAAGTGGCAGCCCGCCCGGCAGGGGCTGGTTTAGACGCGTACATCGTTTCGGCTTTTCGTTGAAACACCCAAACGATGTAAGTTATTGTTTTTACGCATTTCCGGATACAAACCGGCATCCATTCTTGCTGGAAATGCTCTAGCTGCCCTGCATCCTGTCATGCGGTGCTTGAGAGAGGTCTCGGGAGGTATGAAACACCGCCAATATCGTCACCGTATCAACACCAACTTCGTAGACGATCAGATAGGGCAGCCCCGTAATGCTCAGTTCCCTCGTCTCAGGATGGCGCCCCGGACGCCCCAAGGCTGGGAACTCGGGCAATCGCTCCGCTGCCTGGACGATTTCCCGATACACGTTCTCCGCGGAAGCGGGATTGTCCAATGCGATGTAATCCACGATATGCGCAAGATCGCGGGCAGCAGGCTCGGCAATACCGAGACGCTTCAACGCGTCCAACCATGCCTGGCGGCAATTCCGGCAAACACCTCATCGGCAGGAACAACCTTACCCTCACGGGAAGCCGCAATCCCCTCCTCGATCCGTTCCATCTGCCAGGCGTTCGCCTCCAGATATCGCTCGATCGCTTGATTGACGATATAGTTGCGAGAACGGTCCATGGCATTCGCCAAGGCATCGATTTCGGCCACCTTGGCGGTGCGGATCGTGATCGGTTCGGATGCGGTGCGCTGCGCCATGTTGTGCTCCATTGTAATCACTTGTAATCATAACATCGGCCACCGCTTATTCCAAGCCATGCCCTCGGGCGGCGCATTATGCGCCACCTCGAATTTCATGACCGGGATCCCCAGCTTGCGGGCCTTGTCGGCGAGCTCCAATGTAATCTGCATGACGCACCGTCGGTACGATCCCGAGCGAGGCGCAGCAGAAAGCCGCGTTCATTTCGGCCACGAGTTCCTCGAAGGCATATTTCTTCGTACCGAAAGCGCCGGAAAGGTCTCGGTTCAGCCGATGAGAGGCACCACTGGCATGACCCAGCTCATGCAAGACGGTTCTGTGCCAATTGATCGGCTCGAAATAGGCTTGCGGCGGTGGCACCTGCACATAGTCGAGGGAAGGCATATAAAAGGCGTGGTTCCCGCCGATGCGGAAATTTATCCCGGTGGCGTCGATCAGGGCCTCAATCCTGGGCTCGATCACGCCGGGCGGCGGGGGCGGTGCCTCGAACGCAATCTTGTCGGGAAGCCCCTCGCATTGCGCCGCGTTGAACACGGTGAAGCGTTTCAGGAACGGGATGCTACCGTTCGACCGGGAATCGTTCCTCCGGAGCGACCCCTGACCGGTCTCAACTTTGCCGGTCTCGCGGGTTCGACGTTTCTGGTCTTTCGGCGTGAAGCGATCGGCATAGACGACGGTGGTGCCGCGCTCGCACTTGCGGACATTGCCGCCGAGCGACAGCGCCTGGCGAAAGGTCAGCCAGTGCTGGCTAGGAAAGCCTTGCTGAATGACGGCACCCCAGAGGATCAGCACATTGATCCCGGAATATTGCCGTGAAGTCGCCGCATTCTTCGGCATGGCAAGCGGTGCTTTCGCAGCACCCGTTCCCCAGGGCTGGGCCCAAGGCAGCCGCCCCTCCTCCAGTTCGGCAATGATCTTATCGGTGATATCGCCGTAAAGATTGCTACGAGAACTACCTGTGCGGATGGCACGTTTCTGTCTGGTCATCGGGATGATCTCCGTGACGGGCGCCGGGAGCCACTCTCTCCGGCCTCCAACCCATCACGAAAACTCCACCCCATCCTAACTCTATCGGAAGGCAATTGGTCATCCAATCACGCTATAACGGAGCCATGCGCAACCGCAGCAAACGTCATCGACTCAAGCAAGCAATTGGGTTCCAAATTCTCGTCGCAAGAACGAAAAGGAAAAATAACGCGAACGTCCGTGTGCAATCTGCGCACACGAACCCCCTAGAACCGAGACAATAGCAGAAGGCATCCACCGTTTTATGGTTCAGTACAAAGTTTAGCGTGATTAATCCCTCCGGTCAGGTCTGGAACAGTGTCGTTTGCCGTTTCCAGCAGGATGACGAAAGATTGTTCTTCCTCTTGTTTGAACATGAAGCTGGACATGCCGCCTCCGTACATTCAGACATAGAAAAGCCCCCTCAAAAGCGGGCTTTGTGGTTGGAGTTGTCGGATTGATCGCGAACATCAGCCACCACTTATAACTGCTAGATGCCATTATAGGCCTGCGCTCCTCTGGTGGCCATGAAGGTGGCTGTCCCCCAGAGTGATCATGAGTGAAGGAATTCCCCCGAATATTCGGGGGAATTGGAGAATAGATGATTGGCAATCCTACTATAGTAACGCAAGTTCGCCGGCCTCCGTGGAGGGACGAGCTTGATTAGCTTGTGCTTTCTGCAGCTTCGGCGTCAATTTTTTCCTTGAGTGCCTTGCGCTCTTCCTGAAGTGCTGAAAGCTCGGTCTTGAGACGCGCAAGATCCTCACGTTTGATAGTAATGCGGTGAAAAAGCTGGCGAAGACGCTTGTTATCGTTGCTAGACGTCATGTTGATGATCCTTTGTGTATAGGTCGATTCCGTTATCGACACTTCACCAATTAAAAAAATAATGGGTTGTTTCAAGTGAAGGTTCTGTTACCGGCGATGTTTCGCCACCTCAAGAGTTTTGATATGGGATGGCCTCGCGACTGGCTTTGCAGATCGGCCGCCACGCCCATGTGCAGCAGTTCAACCACCTGCACAAGGCGCTGAAACGCCTCAAAGGCTATACCGCGACCCGGTCCTGCGCGACATCCGCCGCCTGCTCGACGACATTCCCGAGGGCCAGTATCGCGAGCGGGTTCTGGATGCGCTGCAACTGACCAACCGCCTGCTGTCCAGAAGGCGACAAGCTCGGAGAAGGTCTACAGCCTGCAAACGCCCGAGGTGGATGCATCTCAAAAGGTATTGTCGCGCTCGCCCGCAGGCCGGCGGTGATCATGCATCACATGATGAGTGATGGCACCGAGTTCCGCTGGTCACGAGAAGCGTCAACGGCTGCCGCCTGATCGGAAAAACGAAGAAGGAGAACGCGAGGTTCCACCAACCGGTGGAAGGCAGGTCCTTCGCAGGACGATGGATGAGGCGAGTTCGCTTAGGCTCTAGTACCGATCACACATTGCGATCAGGACGACCATAAGATTCGTTCCACCTCATTCTTCTGATCCCATGGTGGGAGGGCGACATGCCGATCCCGAAGAGAAGCAAGGCCCCGCGAAAGACGCCAGCCGACGGTCACACGGAAAGCTCGAAGACGCTTGACTGCAACACGTCGAATAGAGAAGCCTGAACAATCTGACGCCAGCCGACGTGTACTTCGGCCGGGCAGAAGCCATTCTCAGACGACGAAAGGAGAGCAGCGAGCAGACCATCTGGTAACACCGCTTGCTGTATCGAAAGGCCCCAGCATAGAATGCACCAACAACGAGCCAGATTCTCCGGGACCAATTAGGCCAACGTGTTCCAAAGCATCTGATGACGGACAGTCTGAACCATGATAGAAATTGAAGAGACCGCGCTTCCCGGCGTATTGATCATCACGCCTCCACGCCATGCCGATGACCGTGGTTTTTTCTCGGAAAGCTGGAATCGGCAGAGCCTGTCAAAGGCAGGGATCGAGCTACCCGATTTTGTCCAGGATAATCATTGCCTGTCTCATCAGTCTGGAACATTGCGGGGGCTGCATTACCAAGCACCGCCGCATGCGCAAGGTAAGCTGGTGCGCTGCGGGCGAGGGCGAGTGTATGATGTCGCGGTGGATGTGCGCGAAGGCAGCCCGACTTATGGACAACGGATCGGCGAGGAATTGTCCTTCGAGAATGGCCGACAACTATGGATTCCGGCGGGTTTCCTGCATGGATTCGTCACCCGCGAACCCGATACCGAAGTGATCTACAAATGTACCGCCCATTATGACTGTGCCTCCGACGGGGCGGTGTGCTGGGACAGTCTAGGGATCGATTGGGGCATCGCAGAGCCGGTTCTGTCTGAAAAGGATCGTGCTGCGCCCGCCTTTGCCGATTGGAAAACCCCATTCATCTATGAGGGCCATACATGAAGATTCTCATTACCGGGGGGGCTGGCTTCATTGGTTCGGCCGTGGTACGTTCGGCCGTCCGGCGCGGGCATCAGGTCGTTAACCTGGATGCGTTGACCTATGCGGCCAACCTGGCCAATGTCGCGGCTGTTTCATCCAGCGATCTTTATTACCTCGAACAAGCCGACATTCGTGATCGCGATGTGCTCGAACAGATTTTTCGATCCTATTGTCCCGATGCCGTGATGCATCTGGCCGCTGAAAGCCATGTGGACCGTTCGATCGACGGCCCGGATAACTTCATCCAGACGAATATCATCGGCAGCTTCAACATGCTGGAAGCTGCGCGCGCCCATTGGTTGCGCGAAGGCCGCCCCGAAGGGTTCCGCTTCCATCATGTCTCTACCGACGAAGTATTTGGCAGCCTGGGAGAGACCGGGCAATTCAATGAAGAAACGCCCTACAATCCGCGCAGCCCCTATTCGGCCAGCAAGGCGGGTTCCAACCATCTGGTACGGGCCTGGCACGAGACCTACGGGTTGCCGGTGGTTCTGACCAATTGCTCGAATAATTACGGCCCCTATCATTTTCCCGAGAAACTGGTGCCTGTGGTGATCCTCAAGGCGTTGGCTGGTGAACCGATCCCAGTCTATGGCGATGGTGGCAATGTTCGTGACTGGCTCTATGTCGAAGATCATGCAGATGCGTTGCTGCTCGTGCTGGAAAAGGGCCGGAATGGACGCAGCTATAATATCGGGGGCCAGAACGAGGTGAAAAACATCGATCTCGTGCGCATGATCTGCGAGCATATGGACACCCTCCGGCCGGAAGGCGCCCCCCATGATCGGTTGATCAGCTTCGTGCCTGACCGGCCGGGCCATGACAGGCGTTATGCCATCGACCCGAGACGCATCCGTGATGAGCTCGGTTGGCGACCTTCGGTTACCATCGAAGAGGGGCTACGCCGCACCGTGGAATGGTATCTCGCAAACAGCGACTGGTGGCAGCCGCTCCTGTCGCGCGAGGGAGTCGGTCGGCGGTTGGGAACGGCCTGATGGAAGGGCTTCTGGTCTTTGGCCGTACCGGGCAGCTTGCGCGTGAATTGACGCGATTGGCTCCCCGAGCGCAGTTTTTGGGGCGCGACGCAGCCGATCTGGCCGATCCGGCGGCCTGTGCGTCCATGATCAGGAACGCAAGCTGTACAGCTGTCATCAACGCGGCGGCCTATACGGCGGTGGACAGGGCTGAAAGCGAGCCGAAACGGGTCCAGCTGGTCAATGCTGATGCCCCTGCCGCGATGGCTCGTGCGACGGCAGAGAAGAATATTCCCTTTCTACATGTTTCGACTGATTATGTCTTCGACGGAACGGGGAATCGACCCTGGATCGAGAGTGATCCGGCAGGTCCGCTTGGCATCTATGGCGCGAGCAAGCTGGAAGGAGAACGCAAGGTTGCGGCGGCAGGTGGGCAATCGGCAGTATTGCGGACCTCATGGGTGTTTTCAGCACATGGGTCCAATTTCGTCAAATCCATGCTGTGCTTGGGAAAAGAGCGAAGCGAATTGAACATCGTTTCCGACCAGGTAGGCGGGCCGACACCTGCCGCCGATATTGCCGCCGCCTTGCTGGTCACGGCGCGTGCCATGCAAACAGACAGGGGCAAGGGCGGACTTTACCATTTTGCAGGCGCTCCCGATGTCAGCTGGGCGGGGTTCGCGCGTGAAATTTTCGCACAGGCCGGGCAGAACTGCTATGTGAGCGAGATCTCCACGGCGGACTATCCTACCCCGGCGCGGCGACCGGGTAATTCACGGCTGAATTGTGATCGCATCGCGGCGGATTTCGGTATATCACGGCCCGATTGGCGGGTTGGATTGGCCGGAGTTTTGGACAGGTTGAGAGGCAGCGCATGACGCAACGCAAGGGCATCATCCTCGCAGGCGGATCGGGTACTCGGCTCTATCCGATCACCATGGGCCAATCGAAGCAGCTGCTGCCGCTTTATGACAAGCCGATGATTTACTACCCGATCACGGTGCTGATGCTGGCCGGTATCCGCGAGATCGCGATCATTACCACGCCCGAGGATCAGGCCCAGTTCCAACGCCTTCTTGGTGATGGCGGTCAATGGGGGCTCCGCTTCGAGTGGATCGTGCAGCCCTCGCCCGACGGGCTGGCACAAGCCTATCTGCTAGCCGAAGATTTCCTTGCTGGAAACCCGTCTGCCATGATCCTGGGTGACAATGTCTTTTTCGGCCATGGTTTGCCACAATTGCTGGAATCTGCCAATGCACGGACCGATGGCGGTACTGTTTTCGGGTATCGAGTCTCGGATCCGGAACGTTATGGTGTAATCGACCTCGACGATCAGGGACGAGTAAGTGGAATTATAGAAAAACCCGCCCAACCACCTTCGTACTACGCAGTCACAGGGCTCTATTTCCTGGATGGCTCGGCTTCTCAACGTGCGGCACAAGTGACACGCTCGGAACGGGGCGAGTTGGAAATCACAGCGCTTCTGGAAAGCTATCTGGCCGAAGGTATTTTGACGGTTGAAAAGATCGGCCGTGGATTTGCCTGGTTGGATACTGGTACGCATGCCGATCTTCTAGATGCTGGCAATTTCGTACGTATCCTAGAAAACCGTCAAGCCATGCAGACCGGTTGCCCCGAAGAGATCGCCTATGAAAATAGGTGGATCTCTGCCGAAGAATTACAAGCCAGAGCAAAGTTGTTCTCCCAAAACAGACATGGCGCCTATCTTTCGGAATTGATCAATTGATCGCCTTACGAATAAACACTCGCCGATGGATCCACTTTCAACCGTGACCCGACCGGAACCCACCCGAGACATTATAGTGATGATGTCCTGCCCCGATACGGTGGTCCAGTTTCAATCTTAGTGCATGACGGGTCTTGGCGCTACGGTTTGCGTGGCCGGCGTAGCTGCGCCGGATGGCGGAGCCGGCCACTGCACGATCTCGGGGGCTGGCGGCCGGTAGCCCAACGATGAGTGCGGGCGTTTCGTATTGTAGTGGCGCCGCCAGGATTCGATGACGATTTTCGCCTCGGCGAGGCTGTAGAAGATTTCACCGTTCAGGAGCTCGTCACGGATTTTCGCATTGAAGCTCTCGCAATAGCCGTTCTCCCATGGGCTGCCTGGTTCGATGTAGGCGGTCTTTGCCCCGACGGCGGCAATCCAATCCCGGACGACCTTGGCAATGAACTCAGGACCGTCGCCATTGTCGCTCAGACCAATGGCGCTCCAATGGCAACTCGGATCGAATGTGCTCCGGAACGCCGCGCAGGATGAACTGGTCTGACAGCACATCGATGACATCGGTTGAATTGAGCTTGCGATCGACGCGGATCGACAAGCACTCCCGGGTGAACTCGTCAATAAGGTTGAGCATGCGGAACCTCCTCCCATCATGGGTCCGGCTCTCGACGACGTCGTAGGTCCAGACGTGGTTCGGGCGCTCTGGTCTCAGGCGGATGCAGGACCCGTCATTGAGCCAGAGCCGGCCCTTCTTTGGCTGTTTCTGCGGGACCTTCAGCTTCGTCGGGAAAACAGTCCCCCGGACTGTTTCCTGATCCTCCTCAGTCCCGCCGCCAGATCCGTTCGACACGCTTCACGTTCACAGCCCATCCGGCCTCTCGCAGCAAGGCCGTGATGCGGCGGTAGCCATAGCGCCCATACTGGCTGGCGAGTGCGATGATATCCGCGGTCAGCGCGTCTTCATCGGCCCGCTTCCGCGGCACTTTCCGCTGTGTCGAGCGGTGCTGGCCGAGAACCCGGCAGGCAAACCGTTCCGAGACCCGGAACTTCTGCCTGACATGATCGACGCAGGCACGGCGGCGGGCGGGGCTCAGAAGTTTCACGATGCATTCGGCATGTCATTCGAACCAGTGGCATTCCAAACCTCATCCCGCAGGATCAGCTTCTCAAGCGTCAGGTCGGAAACCACCCTCCGCAACCGCTCGTTCTCTTTCTCGAGTTCCTTGAGCCGCTTCACCTGGTCGGTCTTCAGACCACCGAACTCCTTGCGCCAACGGTAATAGGTGAACTGCGTCACTCCGATCGAGCGCACTGATTCAGCGACAGAGCCGCCTTGCGAAACCAATACGTCCACCTGCCGAAGCTTGGCGACGATTTCCTCGGGTTTGTGCTTCTTCTGGGGCATTTCTTCATCCTCCATCTGGCTCAAAAGCCTACTTCAGGGAGGACCACTTTTCAGGGGGCATGCCAATGATAGGTTCACGGTTTCACAGGGGTTCCGAAAAGCGCCTATCAGGATCGTCTTCACTCGGATATAACAATTTCACCTCAATGAGTTGACCACTGTCTTACCTTAGTGTCTGATTCAAAACTGCTTGGGGGATTTCATACCTTTGCGAGGTGACGCATGACGCGTCGAATGTGCGCGATGAGGATCCAGGCCTCGGCGCTTGCGATGGTTTTCTCCCAGTCTTTTGCTAAGCGGCGACAGCGCCCGAGCCATGCGAGGGTGCGCACGACCACCCATCTGCGCGGCAGAACTTCGAAACCATCGGCGGTATCAGAACGCTTGACGATCTGAACCGTCCATCGACCGATGGCCTTCAGCGCGGTGCGCAGTTTGGGTCCTGCATAACCGCCGTCGGCAAAGATGTAGCGTAGCATGGGGTGGCGAGATGCAACAGTTCTCAACACCTCTGGCGCGCCATCACGGTCCTGGATACCGGCGCAGTGGACCGCCAGGCCCACCAACAATCCGATCGTGTCGGTGACGATGTGGCGCTTACGCCCCTTGATCCGCTTGCCGGCGTCATATCCGTTAATCCCGCCACTTTCCGTGGTTTTTACGCTTTGGCTGTCAATGATACCTGCTGTCGGCTGCGCCTTGCGGGCTCCCGCCAGACGCGCAGCCTCGACAAGGGCACGGTTCATCTCATCCAGAAGACCATCATTGCGCCATGCATGAAAATAGCTGCGGACCGTCGAAACCGGCGGAAAATCGTTCGGCAGCATACGCCACTGGCACCCTGTCGTCGCGATGTAAAGGATCGCGTCAAACACATCCCGCAAGCCTGTCGTGCGGGGGCGACCAGTTCTTCTGCGAGGGGGTATCAGAGGCTCGATCATTGCCCATTCCGCATCGGTCATATCGCTTGCGTATTTGCCTCCCGTTCGGGCATGCTGGAGGCGGGTGAGCTCAGTCCAGGCCATTGTGATCTCCGTTCAGATTTGCAACCAAACAGAATCATAAGCCGCTGATTTCACCCAACTCATTTTAGATCAGGCTCTGAGACCCAGCTCGGAGAGGGTCCAGAATATATCGCTCCATCCCGTCCCTCCCTGGCATCAAGCTGCCCGATTCGAGATTCTGCCTCAACTCGTTGAAGAGCAAGCAGTACGCAAAAGCGTGATCTGACAGCAGATCGCGAAGTGATATACGGTGTAGTGGGTGCCGAGATTACTGCACGGGAAATTTTATGATGGGTTCGCTAATGATTTCGTATCCAGAGCTAGCTACGATTCGATTGGGGTATGGTCTATCATCACATATGGTGCAGCCATTTGGACCGGACGAAATTTTGGCGGCCATACATCAGGCTGGTCCGGATGGTGATACTGTCAACATGGAACAATTGCGCAAGTTGCAATTGCGGACAGCCAAACTGAGGCAACGTATCAAGCTAGGAGAAAAACGCGCCCGCGAGGCCTACACGACAGAGCGGCAATATATAGTTCAGCTTGTTCGCAAAGAAATGCAACGGCGCTTCGCCCGAGCCATCGACGATCCAATCGGTTTTGGAGAAAGGCTCGTCCAGTTCTGGGCTGATCATTTCACTGTCGGTGGTGGCCCCCCCCATCAAAGGTTGATGACAGCTTGTTATGTAAACGAAGCGATCCGACCACATATCACGGGCAATTTTGCCGATCTGATGTTTGCCGCCGAAACGCATCCGAGCATGCTGATATATCTCAATCAGAATAGCTCGATTGGGCCGAATTCACGAGCGGCACAAAAAGCGCAAGAAAAGCGTCACACGGGCCTAAATGAAAATCTGGCACGTGAAATGATAGAATTACACAGCTTGGGCGTTGGAGCGGATTATACGCAGAAAGATGTTCGCCAACTGGCCAAGCTACTGACTGGGCTGACATATCGTGCGATGCGAGATGAACTGTTCAACGCTAATCGCGCCGAACCGGGCCCGGAGATAGTATTGGGGAAGCACTATGGAGAACATGGGGCCGCCAGATTGAGCGACATCCGCGCCGTGATCACGGACCTCGCACGCCATCCAGATACGGCGCAGCATCTGGCCCGAAAACTCGCGATCCATTTCGTCACGGATCAGCCGCCGCAGTCGTTGGTGGATCGATTGGCTCGCGTCTATGCGGATACGGACGGTGACTTGAATGCGATGAATACAGAATTGGTCGAAGCTCCCGAACTTACTGCATTCTTCCGACACAAGATAAGGCAACCATTTGATTTCATGGTGGCATCTCTACGAAGTCTCGGAGTAACCGGCAATGAGATTATGGCACTCAAGCCGCGACAATTTCATGGTTGGCTCACCTATCCATTGGCTAAGATGGGTCAGCAATGGGGCAATCCCCCTGGTCCTGATGGTTGGCCCGAGAGCGGCGAAAACTGGGTTACACCTCAGGGAATCGCAGCACGGATCGATTGGGCAATGCGTATTCCGATCAAATTGCGCAAGAATCTACCCGATCCAAGGCAACTATTGCAGGTCGCGCTCGGCGACACGGCCTCTGAAGCGCTGCAATGGGCAGTACCCAAAGCAGAAACTGCCCGTGATGGGGTTGCCATCGTGCTAGCGTCCGCCGATTTCAACCGGAGATAAATCGATGTTTAATCGAAGACTGTTCCTCAAATCCAGCGCATTGATCGGTTGTTCGGCGGCTGCACACCCGCTCCTGTCCAGCATCGCCTTTGCTACCGCACCTAGCGAAAACCGCCTAGTCGTTATCATCTTGCGCGGTGCGATGGACGGGTTGGACGTGTTCCAGCCGTATGGCGACCCGGAACTGCACAAGCTACGGAAGACAATCTCGCTCGGGCCAGACCAGGGCGCATATGATCTTGACGGATTCTTTGCACTGCATCCGACGCTGTCTCCACTGATGCCACTATGGAATGCAGGAGAACTAGGATTTGTGCCGGCTGTCTCTACTCCTTACCGGAACAAACGCAGCCATTTCGACGGGCAAGATATGCTTGAGGCTGGAACCGGTACGGATATGGACTTGGCAAGTCAAAGCGACGGCTGGCTGAATCGTTTACTGCACAATATGCCCGGCGCTCAGTCAGAAACTGCTTACTCGGTTGGAACTGAACAGATGCGGATCCTCGCCGGAACTGCCCCTGCAAGAAGCTGGTCACCGAAAATCGATCTGCAGCTCAGTCCTCAGGCGCAGATGCTTCTACTGCATGCCTACCATGATGACCCATTGTTTCGCGAAGGAAGCGAAGAAGCGCTGGAAATTGCAAATCAAGGGTTAGACAAGATTCGAGAAGAGAGAGGCCCAACACGCGACGCACGGGCTTTGGCTTCCTTTGCCGCAAGCCGGCTGAATGGTGAAACACGGATCGCAACCTTTTCATTGACCGGTTGGGACAGCCATGCCCGTCAATCCACGATCTTGAAACCTTCGCTTTTGGGATTGGCGGATGCAATTCTAACGCTCCGCGAAGGACTTGGAAGAAACTGGTCGAAAACCACCATACTCGCAATGACCGAATTCGGGCGCACTGTGCGTGAGAACGGTAGTGGCGGCACTGATCACGGTACTGGTGGTGCCATGCTCGTTGCCGGGGGGGCCGTGCGCGGCAAGCGAGCAATGGGGAACTGGCCGGGATTGGGAGAAAAAAACCTCTATGCCGGGCGTGATTTGACGCCTGTTGCCGATATTCGTGCTTATGCTGCCTGGGCTTTACGCGATCTGTTTGGAACCAGCAGAAATGTTCTGGAAACAGCTGTGTTTCCGGGGCTCGACATGGGTGCCAACCCTCGCATTCTCGCCTGATTCCTACCTCTCAACAGGTGATTGGTGGCAAGTACCGGTTAGGAGGGCAAGGCAGATCGCAGTCAGTCAATGCTCTCTGGGTGTGTACTCGTGTGCATCCTCCGTCCGATTGCAGCATCTGATCGATTCGCATGTTATCCGCGACCGAAGGATTCAAACTGACACTAGTTAGCGCGACAAGCCTGATGGACGAACCGCTTATGAGCCGACTATGGAATTTCGGCACCCATATAGAGATCATCGAGGATCTTGTGAGATCGGGAGAGCGACGTGAGCACCTCATATGGCTTTAGGCCATTCTTAAGGAACAACCGGACACGTTCAGGCCCTGGCAATATGACAATCCGGATAACAGGTTGGCCTATGGCAAACTGGCCGAATGGATTGTTCGCGCATTTGGCCAGATCGATTGTCTTGTCGGCTGTGTTCCGGCGAATCGCTTCGCGGTCTCGGCAACTCTCCTGCCGGCAAATCTCCACCATGAATTGATCGATGAGGCTCACTGGGTAGGCGCCCTGCCCGCCTTTGCCTCAACACTCCGTAAGCGGGAAGGCTTGGTCGTTCAGGCTTTGTAATTCAATGGCATAAAAGTGTCGATATTTGAACTCGGCTATAGATTGGCGATGCGTTGCAGGGTCTGGGTGAACCATGCCGCCGGATCGACGTTGTTCACCCTCGCTGTCTACAAGAGCGTGGCCCAAGTGCGGCCGCCGCCATCCGATCCCGCAAACATGCTATTTTTCCGGGTTATTGTCTGCGGCCTGATTGGTAAGTGGGAAGGTCTTCCCGCTTACGGATGAAGGCTCCCGCGTCCCAGAGGTTCCGAGCGATAGATTAACACTTAGACCGAAATGCCAGTGTTGATGAGTGAACCGGTCGTCAGTGCGGTACAAGTGAATCGGAAATAGACAGGGTGACGCAACCGCAACTGACCATATTCAATGCTCGATCAATCAGATACAACAATTCCAGCTTTGGCCAAGGCTCGCTCCAAGGCACCGATACGCGTCAACATGGAATCGCATTCCGTACTCCAGCCGACAGCCAAATTCCTCGCGGCTATCGCAGCGGTTTTTGCATCATGCACGGCAGCTTCCAGCTCATTCAGCCGCTCTTCCATATCATTAGGATATTCCTCTTCTTGATCACTCATTTTCCGTGCATTCCTTCCTTCGCCGTAGGGAATAGCCAGTCCATTGGCATTGCACAGTTCGCACTACCTATATGACTGTATATCCTGCACACACGCACCGCTCATCGGAGACGATATACTAGATGCAAACCTCTACCGACAGCATACTTACACAGCCGCCCACCAGTGATCATGTGCATAAAGCGTCAACCGATTCATCTCCAATCAATCTACCAGAATTCGAGGGCGACAAGGAACCCACGCTCCTGCACTCTACCACTGGTCGTGATCTATTCCACGTTGCCTAGCCTGCCCGATAGGATGGTGTCCAGTTTCAATCTTAGTGCACGACAGCAGGCGCGTCCCGAACTGAGGCATATCGTCATCGTCACCGCTTCATCTCTGATCCGAATGAGCCCGAACCTCTCAGAGCCTGATCTAAAATGAATTGGGTGAATTCAGCGGCTTATGATTCTGTTCGGTTGCAAATCTGAACGGAGATCACAATGGCCTGGACTGAGCTCACCCGCCTCCAGCATGCCCGAACGGGAGGCAAATACGCAAGCGATATGACCGATGCGGAATGGGCATTGATCGAGCCTCTGATGCCCCCTCGCAGAAGAACTGGTCGCCCCCGCACGACAGGCTTGCGGGATGTGTTTGACGCGATCCTTTACATCGCGACGACAGGGTGCCAATGGCGTATGCTGCCGAACGATTTTCCGCCGGTTTCGACGGTCCGCAGCTATTTTCATGCATGGCGCAATGATGGTCTTCTGGATGAGATGAACCGTGCCCTTGTCGAGGCTGCGCGTCTGGCGGGAGCCCGCAAGGCGCAGCCGACAGCAGGTATCATTGACAGCCAAAGCGTAAAAACCACGGAAAGTGGCGGGATTAACGGATATGACGCCGGCAAGCGGATCAAGGGGCGTAAGCGCCACATCGTCACCGACACGATCGGATTGTTGGTGGGCCTGGCGGTCCACTGCGCCGGTATCCAGGACCGTGATGGCGCGCCAGAGGTGTTGAGAACTGTTGCATCTCGCCACCCCATGCTACGCTACATCTTTGCCGACGGCGGTTATGCAGGACCCAAACTGCGCACCGCGCTGAAGGCCATCGGTCGATGGACGGTTCAGATCGTCAAGCGTTCTGATACCGCCGATGGTTTCGAAGTTCTGCCGCGCAGATGGGTGGTCGTGCGCACCCTCGCATGGCTCGGGCGCTGTCGCCGCTTAGCAAAAGACTGGGAGAAAACCATCGCAAGCGCCGAGGCCTGGATCCTCATCGCGCACATTCGACGCGTCATGCGTCACCTCGCAAAGGTATGAAATCCCCCAAGCAGTTTTGAATCAGACACTAAGGGCGCTGTGAAGAGATCCTTTCGGCATTATGGGACAGCCATCGATTGGTCACCGGTTGCCGTATCCGGAGCATGCTATGCTATAGCGAGTGGACTGAGGGCGACGTTGGCGGTTTCTACCACCAGAAATCTCGCGTGATATCCCGTCTTTCAGATGGAGAAAGATGTCATTCTGTGGTCTTGAGGCGGCGTGCTTGGCGAGTCTGCATGAGATTTAAAAATTCATCGGGAACTAGACGTGCCTTCTGCGTTGCTTCTACGGGTGGGAAGAACTCATCCAAGCTGATGCCAGTGCCTTCAAGCGCAACAGTATTATCCTCTGCGAAATGCTTCCGGACGATATCCACCTGATTGCTGGACAAGACCATCTTCTCTCGATCCAAGCTCCTGTTGAGGGTCATCGTCAGTTCCATGATCCTCTTTCGTGGGATGTCTTTGTGCCGGGAAATCTGGTTGATATGGCGGATGAACTCGGCGACGCGGTAATCTACACCTTCATTGAGCGGGGGGATCAGCTTTATCCTTTCTTGTTTTACCCCAATGACGTCCAAGAAGTCATACAGCAATTCACCATCGGGCCAGAACTTAGGATCGCAAGGTCGGACAATCACGTTTTCCGATCCGAATGCGTCACGCCATGGCGCTATTCGTTGGCCGAAATAACAAGCCTTGGTCTTGGAGTAATCCTCAAATCTAAATGGTTTGTGACGCTTTTCGGCCCTCAATCGTTGCTGGTAGAAGGACAGGAAATAGCTGTCCTGTCGTCTAATGTAGGCAACTATGGTGATGTCGTAGCCGTCGAATTGTTTTTTGATCCATTCGATCTTGCGATCGGAAACATCTAAATCGCCAAAGCTTTCAGACGAGATGATCAGGGTGTTGAATTCTTTGCCGTCGATGTACTTCCAAAAGGAACTGTAAGCATCATCAAGCGTCTTTTGCTTGCTTGGCAACAGCCAAAACACGTTCCTGCCGGGGATCGCTGCTGCTAAGGGAACATGCTGCTTGGTTTGGCAGAAGGGCGCTGTCCGCTCATATGGGTAAAGGACACCTTGTTCTTCGAGGGTGTCGGAATTCTCAACCAAGCTGTGCTGTAGACTAGTCGAGCCGGTTTTGTTGAACCCGATATGCAAGAACAGTTTACGCACTACTCCTGTTCCTTCCGCAAATTTGTCCATTGATGACTAGGTTATTCGGGATTCGCAAGAAGTGACACTTTGCTACGCCCGCTTCGGCGGACTTTCTCCTGCGTAAACCATAGTGTCACTGTGCCCTCCTTAATTACTGGATATCCACAGGATGCCGGAGGGTGGCTTGCAATATCGCATCTGCACGGCGGAGCAGTTCATCACGGTCTGCGGTTTCCCACACAGAACTTCTGGAAACCCCCATCTCCTTTGCCGCAGCCAATAGGTGAGGACCTATATCCTTACCCGCTTGATCAAGCCCCAGAATTGGGAGCAAGATGCTGGCCAGATCAACTGAGAGTGCTTGATCTTCTGGATCCTCTGCTTCTTTTGCCAAGTGCAGACATAACGGTTATGCGCACCGGAGATAATCCGCTCAGTACCCGGGCGGGGATCAGCCCGCGATCAGGCCCATTTGCTCGAGTTTGAGAATCACCTGATGGGCACAGTTATCAACGTCGGCCCTTTCAGTCTCGACCCTCAGTTCCGGGTTCTGCGGGTCGTCATAAGGGTCCGATATACCGGTAAATTCCTTGATCTTGCCCTCGCGCGCCAGCTTGTACAAACCTTTCCGGTCGCGTCGCTCGCATTCCTCGAGCGAGGTAGCGACGTGAACCTCGACAAAGGCCCCGTAGCTTTCTATCTCCTCGCGCACGGCGCGCCGGGTCGCGGCGTAAGGGGCAATCGGTGCGCATATGGCGATACCGCCATTCTTGGTGATCTCGCTTGCAACATAGCCTATGCGGCGGATATTGAGATCGCGGTGTTCCTTGGAAAAACCCAGTTCCGAGCTGAGATTCTTGCGCACGATATCGCCATCCAGCAAAGTCACCGGACGCCCGCCCATCTCCATCAGCTTGACCAGGAGCGCGTTGGCGATCGTTGATTTGCCCGATCCAGAATAGCCGGTGAAAAAAACGGTAAACCCCTGTTTCGAACGCGGCGGCCTGGTCCGGCGCAATTCGGTCACCACTTCGGGGAAGGAAAACCAGTCGGGAATCTCGAGCCCCTCCACAAGACGGCGGCGCAGTTCCGTTCCGCTGATGTTCAGGATCGTGACCTTGTCCCTGTCCGGAATCTCATCCGTCGGCTCGTATTGCGCACGTTCCTGCACATAGACCATGTGTTTGAAATCGACCATCTTGATGCCAATTTCCTCCTCGTGCTCACGAAACATGTCCTGAGCATCGTAATGCCCGTAGAAATCCTCTCCACGGCTGTTCTTGCCCGGTCCGGCATGGTCTCGACCAACGATGAAATGTGTGCAGCCATGGTTGCGGCGGATGAGTCCATGCCAAAGTGCTTCGCGCGGACCGGCCATCCGCATGGCCAAATTCAAAAGGCTCATTGTGGTCGTCGAGCCCGGATACTTGTCGAGCACCGCTTCATAGCAGCGCACACGGGTGAAATGATCGACATCGCCCGGTTTGGTCATGCCCACAACCGGGTGGATCAACAGGTTTGCCTCCACTTCCTTGGCGGCGCGGAAGGTCAGCTCCTGATGGGCCCGGTGCAGCGGGTTCCGGGTCTGGAAGGCGACAATCTTGCGCCAGCCCAGCTTACGAAAATATGCGCGCAGCTCGTTCGGTGTGTCGCGCCGACCGCGGAAATCGTAATGCACCGGCTGCTGAATTCCTGTGACCGGCCCACCCAGATAAACCGGGCCTGCGGTATGGTGGATGTAATTGACCGCCGGATGTGCGGTATCGTCGGCGCCGAAAACCTTTCTGGCCTCTTCCGCCTTGTCGGGCGTCCAGCGGTCGGTCACGGTCAGGGTGGCAAGGATCACCCCCTCCTGGTCGCGCAGGGCAATATCCTGACCCAGCTTGATCCTGTCAGCGAATTCCTCGCTGACGTCGAGCGTGATCGGCATCGGCCAGAGTGTGCCGTCGGACAGGCGCATCTTGTCAACGACATGTTCATAATCGGCCTCAGTCATGAAACCCTTGAGTGGATTGAACGCGCCGTTCATGAGAAGTTCGAGGTCACAGATTTGCCGCGGCGAGAGATCCCAGCTGGTCAGATCGGCTGCCTCCGCTCTCATCTTCTGCGCGGAATCGAAGGACACATACAGCTCGGTAATCGGGGCCAAGTTGGGTCGGGACATCGGGGCTCTCGGCTTTCTTTCGTTTCGAGGCTGGTCGCATCTCGTATGCTTCGAGGAGTCCCGATGAATTAGATTCGAAAAAAACGTGATTTCAAGGCCGGAATGAGGTTCGTCAATTGCCCGGCTGTCAGACCGGGATTTAAGGCTGAAATCCGCCATAGGATCGGTAAGCATCCCTCCGGCCTCGCAGGACCCGACGTTAAACGCCGAAAGTCACCACGAAGGGAAACCGTTCCGGCCCGCGGACTAATTCAGCAACCTGCTAATCTTACTACGTCACAAACGATTGATTGACTTGAGCACAGCATGGACATCGCATTAATCGGCGAGCGAGCGCGACAGTGAGCATTTTACGCGGCGTCGCGATCGAGTTTGCAGTGTGCCGTTCGGGCCGTATCGGTGGCTTTGCCGGGTCGGGAACCGCAGGGAATGGGAGGTTTCTCGCAGTTCCCGGCGGTGACAAATCCTGAGGGGGGAATTGTCTCCCGTTCAGAGAGAAGGAAACCATAGGCGGCAATGCACAGGCTGGCATGATGGTGAAATCCTCGCCAACCTCTTCCTTCGTAATGGCCTAGGTCCAGTTCTTGCTTGAGCTCGCGATAGTCTCGCTCGATCCGCCACCGTATCTTCGTGGTCGCGACGAGATCGTATAATGCCATTGTTTCCGGCAATGTCGAAAGCCAATACTTGCGTTGAAAACGGTGCATGCATTGCATGCGATTTGGGCTTGATGGTGGGGTGTGAGGCCGAGCCAGGCTGCAAAATCCCGGGCCTTGTGGAAAGTCTCGGGTGGCGGCGCAAGGGTGGCAATGGCCGTGGCAATCAAAGGACCGATGCCCGGCACCGTCATCAGGCGCCGCGCCACTTCGTTTTCCCTGGCTCGACGTGAAATCTCGGCATCAAGCTTGACGATCTCTGCCTCCAGCTGGGCCAGCGCCGCGATCAGCACCTTGAGTGTGGGAACGGCATCGGCTGGCAAGCCGCGTTCCGGGTCTTCGACGATTGCAATCAGCTTCGATGCGTTGCTCGCGCCCTGTGGCACCACCTGTCCGAACTCGCTCAAATGGCCGCGCAGTGCATTGATGGCCTGAGTCCGCTGCCGGATCAGAAGCTCACGCACGCGGAACACCATCGCCGCGCCCTGCGTCTCCTCGCTCTTCACAGGCGCGAAGCGCATCGTCGGACGCGTTGCTGCCTCGCAGATCGCCTCGGCATCGGCCGCATCGTTTTTCTGACGCTTCACGAAAGGCTTGACGTAGGCCGGGGGGATCAGCCGAACGTCATGGCCGAGCTTCCCGATCTCACGGCCCCAAAAATGCGCACCGCCGCACACTTCCATCGCGACAACGCAAGCCGGCAACTGGCTGAAGAACTCCAGCACCTGCGCTCGCCGCAGCTTCTTGCGCAACACCGCGCGGCCCGATGCATCAGCTCCATGCGCTTGAAACACATTCTTCGCCAGATCGAGCCCAACCGTGATGATCTCCGACATGACCGTCCTCCTTTGTGGATCACTGCAGACCCACCTTCGCACATCGATGCCGTCGGGGGGCGGTCACATAATCAACGCCGGCCAGAAGATGCGAACCCTAATGCCGGCTTTGACATCCCGACCGACGCCTTCTGGATGCTCGGGCATGACGGGCAGTCCATCGCCATCATACCCTCACGTGACCTTGTTATCCTGCGCATGGGCCTGACCCCGGCAAAGCACGGATATAAACCACAGGCCCTGGTTGAGGCTGTCGTCAAGGTGGTCGATCAGGTTGCATCAGACCGTTCAGGCTGAACTGGCACCCCGTAACAGAACCGTGCCAGAATCATGATATGGTGTCACCACCTGCTTGACTCCTATAACCTATTACGGCTGTTCCGCAGCTAATCGGTCATATACCCGCGCGCCAGTTTTCGACGCAACCAGCCGCCGCGGGCACCCTCAGCTTCCAGCAGCGAGGGAAACCAGCTCTGCCGGACCTCGCCCGAACCTCCGATCCGGCCCCAACTGCGAACCAATCTGATACCACCGAATAGGTCGGGCTGTAATTCGAGATGGTAGAACCGCGCCATGTTGCAGGCCGGATCTGTGCGAGTAAGATGTATCGGGTCAGGCGCTTGCATATCGTCAGTTTGCCATGCGCTTGGCCGCCAAGTCCAACGCATTTTCGGAATCAATTCAAGCGATCGGATTCTCCAGGCTGATGAATTGAGGCCGGTATGGCAGCCATTTGCTGATCTCGGTTAAAAAGGTAGGGAGCGGGCGAAACGGTTGGCCCATTCGGGATTGAAATTGCGTCGCTCCCTTGTTACATGTAACGAAAGGGAGATCAGCCATGCCAAGCCCTGTTTCTGAACGTGTCCAGAAGCGCCGGGACGCCCTGCGCGCTGCGGGCCTACGCCCTGTCCAAATCTGGGTGCCCGATACGCGCCGCCCAGGCTTCGCTGCGGAGTGCCGGCGGCAGGCCGCGTTGATCGCCGCCTCAGATCGGGGCGACGCCGATCTGTCGGACTTCATGGATGCAGCCTTGAACGATCTGGATGAGTGGCAGTGAAGCGCGGCGATCTTGTGACAGTCGCCCTTCAAGGTGACTATGGCAAGCCGCTCCCGGCGCTGATCATCCAGTCGGATCAATTTGATGAGCTCGGATCGGTGGTGATCCTGCCTCTTACCTCAACTCTGATTGATGCGCCGCTCCTCAGACCAACGGTTGAGCCATCGTCCGATAACGGACTCCGCACGCCGTCACAGATCATGCTGGACAAGCCGATGACGGTGAAGACCGAAAAAATTGGACCCTCCTTCGGCCATCTCGATGATCTTGACATGATCGGCGTCAGCCGCTCCCTAGCGCTATTTCTCGGCTTGGCAGGGTGAAGCCAAAGAGTGCGTCACTCGGCTTCAATGCGGGACTTTGCGATCGTTCAAGCCTCAGTTAGTCTTTACTGACTCTATGCTATTCGAATGAGACTTAAACCGGAAAATCTCCAAGGAGGCATAAATGACATGCCGAACATATAGAGGAAGTTGTCATTGCGGCCAGGTACAATTCGAAACAGATATCGATCTCGACGCGGGAACCGCGAAATGTAATTGCTCCATCTGTTTAAAGCGTCGATATTGGTGCGCGTTCGTTTCTCCTGAACAGTTCAGATTACAGTCGGGAGCGGACAAACTTGCGGACTACCAGTTTGCAAGTGGTTCTGTTCATCACCGATTCTGCACCACATGCGGGATCGCTGTTTTTGGCCAAGGCAAAGGCCCTGATGGCGCGGCATTCTATTCCGTCAGTTTGGTCTGTCTCGATGATGTGGACCCTGTTGAGCTTGCCGAAGCGCCGGTGAACTATTTCAATGGCCGGGACGACAATTGGAGCATGCAACCAAACGAGACCCGGCATCTCTAACAGAACGGACCTGCCTTTGGCCGTTGTATAAGTCCGGTAAGACACCATCCAGAGTAATATGGGATGACCTGTCCATGAAAGGAGAAAAGGATGTTGTCACGTTAACGGGCCTGAGGTTGCTGGTTCATTGATCTGGGCGTAGGCGATGTCGATGCAGACCTTGAAAATCAGCTACAAGCGACACCGGTTTCCGCCTCAGATCATTGCTCATGTTGTCTGGCTCTACGTCCGGTTCAACTTGAGCCTGCGCGAGGTCGAGGAACTGATGCTGGAACGTGGCGTGGACGTTTCATATGAAACGATCCGACGCTGGATCGTCAAGTTCGGCCACCTAATCGCCCACGTTCTACGGCGACGGCAGCCGCGCCCCGGCGTCTGGCATCTGGACGAATCGTTGTGAAGATCGCGGGCCGGTCATACTGGCTGTGGCGCGCGGTTGATCAATACGGGGTCATTCTTGAGGAGAGCCTCCAATCGAGGCGAGACAAGCGCGCCGCAAAGCGGCTTTTGATCAAGCTGATGAAGCGCTGGGGGTTCGTTCCCAAAAGGATCATTACGGACAAACTGCGCTCTTATGGTGCCGCCAAACGTGAGGTGGCTCCCAGCCTTGATCATTGGTCACATAAGGGGCTGAATAACCGCGCAGAGAACAGCCATTTGCCCTTCCGAAAACGAGAGCGAGTAATGCAGGGCTTCCGATCACCGGGTGGATTGCAGCGCTTCGTCTCTATACAGTCCGCAACCCGTAATTCCTTCTCTGTTCCAGCCCGCCGTCGGTCCGCTCTCACCATCCGCTACCATCGGCTCGAAGCATTGGAGGCATGGAAATCCGCGGCAAATGCTCCTTGATCAACGACCCGCATGCTAACTTGCAAACTCGGTGAGCTAACGTGACAACACCGGTCCAACGCATTTTCTGAATCGGTTCGGGCGAATGGATTCACGCGGCTGATAAATGGTAGAGAGCCCACCCGAATATCTGGCCCCGCTGGCTCGGACCGGTCCCTGGGATCAGTCGGGCATGTCAATAGCAGGAGGATGCATTACGCCTCCTCCTCGCCAAGGGGCAAGCCGAACGCGGCGTCGGGATCCTCGGTGTCCTCCACTTGGCGCGCGGGAAGATCCGGCAGGTCCTGCAGGCTCTCTAGCCCGAACAGGTCGAGAAACCCCTCGGTGGTTACGAATGTCTGCGGCGCGCCCGGTTCCGGGCTGCGTGGGCCGGGCGCGATCAGCTCGCGGGCGCGCAGATGCGCCAGTGCGTCGCGGCTGACCTTGCCGCCGAACAGTGCCGCCAGTCCGGCCCGGGTGATTGGCTGGTGCCAGGCAATGGCAGCCAGCAGCGCCAGTTCTCCCTCGCGCAGCGGCACTGGGTCCGGGTCGGGACCGGCGGCGGCGCGGATCGCATCGGCATAGGCCGGGCGGGTGCGCAGCGCCCAGCCATTCCCGACCCGGTGCAGCGCATAGGGCCGATCGACAAGCTCCGCCTGCAGATCGTCCAGCAGCAGGTCGAGAGCGGCCCCCTGCCCCACCAGCCGTGCCAACACCTCGCGCGAGACCGGCTCGGCCGACGCGAAGAGCACCGCCTCGATGCGCCGCAGCCATTCGCGCCAGCGCAGCGCCGCGGGCAGATCGTCCAGTTCCCGATCCAGCTCCACCCCGCCCATCGTTACAACCCATAGATCCGGAACGCGGCGCGGCCGCTGAACTCGCGCAACACGCCCAGTCCCGCCAGCCGGTCACAGAAGCGCCGCGCCGCCCGGTCCGACATGCGCGCGACGCTGCCCTGCACCACCGGGCTAAGTGCCAGCGCCGGGGTAAGCGCATCGACCTTGAGCAGCAAATCCAAAGCCGCCGGCGCTGCCTTTGCCCGCAGCTTCGGCGCCACAGCCCGCAGCTTTGCCGCGCGGCGTGTCAGGTCACCCGCCAGGCGCTGCGCCCGCGGCGCCGATGTCACCACCGCCCGCGCGCAGGCCAGTTCCAGATCCGCGCCGCAGAGCGCCAGGTCACGTCTCGAAAAGCCCAGTGTGAGCACCGGCAGCAAAGACGGCCAACCCAAGGCTCCGGCCAGCGCCGCCTCCGCCGCCATCAGGGCGCCCGGCAAATCGCCGGGATGATCGGCCCGACTGTCTTCATAGGCTGTCGCCGCGGCCGCCAGCGGCGCGGTCTCCCCTGTCCCGGGCTCCAGCTGTTGCCGCGCCGCCCGTCGCCAGGCTTGAGCCACGCCGCCGGCCGGATCCGAGTGCTCTCCGGGGCGGATCAGATGCACGGCATCACGCAACGCCGCCAGCCCGGCGGGCCGTCCCATCAGTCGCAGACTGGCCTCGGCGGCCAGCAGCGCCATCCGGTCGCATAACAGTGCCATCGGCACCGCTGCGCGTCCCATCCCCACCGGATGCAGACTGGCGAGCGCCGCCCCGGCCAGAAACCGTGCCTGGTCAGCGTCTTGCGCGGTCTCGGCGCGTATCCATCCGGGCGGCAAATCGAAGCGAAACGTCCCGGTGAGGTCCTCTTCGGAGCCGACATCATTCCTCATATCCATGCGGAACGTTTACCATATGACGGCGCTTTAAGAAAGATTTTTTGCGTATATGCGCCGGGCCTTGCAGTTTTATGATGTGTCCGATAATATTGTATTATCGGACATAGATGAGAGAAATGGCAAA
This sequence comes from Paracoccus saliphilus, assembly GCF_028553805.1. Lineage (NCBI taxonomy): Bacteria > Pseudomonadati > Pseudomonadota > Alphaproteobacteria > Rhodobacterales > Paracoccaceae > Paracoccus > Paracoccus saliphilus. The sequence goes on from NZ_CP067141.1 coordinate 240,294, forward strand.
TCATGGCCAAAACAGAGCAGAAATCACCATTATCAGCCAAATACGCAGCGCAAGGGCAGGAAAAGGACGAGAGCGATTATCCCGATCTTGATCAGATCGCTCTACCGGTACATCTGGTCGGGTCTGGTACCCTCGACCGGCTGATTGAGTCCGCCCGCGATTATGCTCGCCATGCAACTGCCGAGAATACCCACAAGGCCTATGCTCAGGATTGGGCGGATTTCTCTCGTTGGTGCCGACGCCGCGGCGCAGATCCTCTTCCTCCTTCGTCCGAGTTAATCGGCCTTTACCTAGCCGATCTCGCTGCACCACAGGATCACTGCCCAGGCTTGGCCGCCAGCAGCATCGAACGGCGCCTCTCCGGGTTGGGTTGGGCGTACCGACAGCGCGGCTTCGTGCTGGAGCGCAAAAATCGCCACATCACCACCGTTCTGGCTGGAATTCGGCGCAAACATGCCCGCCCGCCCCACCAGAAGGAAGCGCTCGGACCCAGCGATATTCATGCCATGCTGGCCACCCTACCCTTCGATCTGCGTGGCCTACGCGACCGGGCGATCCTGCTTATCGGCTACGCGGGCGGATTGCGCCGGTCCGAAATTATTAGCCTCGATGTCGGCCACGACGATACACTGGATAGCGCGGGCTGGATCGAGATCCTTGACGACGGAGTTCTGCTCACGCTGAACACCAAGACCGGATGGCGCGAGGTGGAGATTGGACGCGGGTCCAGCGACCAGACCTGTCCGGTCCATGCGCTGGAACAATGGCTCCACTTCGGCAAAATTCATGCTGGACCGGTCTTCGTGGCTGTTTCGCGTGATAGCAATCATGCCTTGGGGAAACGTCTGAATGACAGGCATGTGGCCCGGTTGATCAAGCGCACTGTGCACGATGCCGGGCTACGTCCTGAATTGTCTGAGGCCGAGCGGCTGAAACTCTATTCAGGCCATTCCCTACGCGCCGGGCTCGCCTCCTCGGCAGAAGTCGATGAGCGCTATGTCCAAAAGCAGCTAGGCCATGCCTCAGCAGAGATGACCCGCCGCTATCAGCGCCAACGTGACCGGTTTCGCGTCAACCTGACGAAAGCCGCCGGGCTGTGAAAGGGCCCGCTCGACCATCAGCCAGCCAACTATCCGCGGACGATCAGTATACCCACGCGCCGCGCGCCAAAACCGCAATGCGGCGCGTGGTAGAAGGCTCTGCATTTTGATTGGTGCGCTTGCAGTATTTCCTTATATGATTTCAATCGGTTGGCGAAAACCTATCTGATGCAGAGTTGAAACAGATATCAATAATCTGCGGCATATACGCATAATGAAGAAAGGGACGAACAGCGCCTAGAGCGAGCGGAGCAACACCGTAGTGTCCGGCAGGCGCGCCAGGCTGGCGTCTATCCGGTCGCGCCATTTCGCACCGCGGTCGCGGGCATCTTCAAGCGCGTCCAGTAGGTCTTCGGGGCGATCCGCTGCCAGCGCCGCGATCAGGAAGGCGGCCTGCGCGCGGTCCTTTTGCGCCTTGATCCGGTCGCTGTCACGGCGGCGTTCCGCAACGATCAGCTTGTGAATGGCATAGCGCTCGGGCCGGGGGATCTGGACCAGCACGCCGCTGCGATAGGGGATGGCGGCGGGGATCGGCTCGGCGATCAGGTAGTTCAGATGGTTCAGCGCCTGCGCCTGCACGCCAAGCGCGGGAAGCTCGCGCAACCCCTCTGCGCCAAAGGCCGGGGTCAGAAACTCGACCAGCGCGTTGCCCGCCGTCTGCCGCCAGCGCCAGCTGCGGCCGGGCTCCAGGCTCGGGGCCGGGCTGAAGGCGAAATCGCCCAGAACCTGTTGGACCGGCGGGGCTGCGGCGTCTTCAAGCGCCAGCGACAGCCGTTCGAAACTGGCGATGTCCAGATCGTCGGTCTGCGCCGCCTGCGTCAGGTCATAGCGCAGGTTCAGCTCTCCCTCATACAGCCGGAAGGCATGGGTGCCGACCACCGTGCCGCCCAGGCGGAACACCCCTGCCCCGGCCAGCGCCGCCATCAGGCTGCCGGTCGAGGGGTCGAGGCCGAGGAACCCCTCGGCCCGGAGCAGCCGCACCAGCCTTGCGCGGGCGCGGCGGCGATCCTGTGCCGGGGCGCGGGCCTCGCGGTGGCGGGCGATCAGGGCGCGCAAGGCATCGCTGTCCTCGCCGATGTAGTGCTTGCGCACCTCGCTGCCGACGCGAAAACTGTCATACCAATAGACCCGCCCGTTCCGCGTCACCTTCGTCGGCGTGCCGCGCAGGTCGGATACGGCCTCTTCGCGCAGGGCGCGCAGCAGGTCGTGATAGGCGGCATGGGCGATCTGGCTATGACGCTCGGACATGTTCAACGATTCCCCTAATTGTTGAATACACCCATGTTCAACAAATGAAAAGACTGTTGAACATGGAAAACACCCGTGACCCGCCTAGTGCCTGATCCCGGCTTTGCCACCAGATATCGGGGGTGCATGCAAAAAATACTTGCGAGAATCGGGACTTCGAGGCATTTATTTACGGAGCAAACAGAATAAGACGGCTTAAAGCGTAACAAACGCATCAGCAGCCGCGCGAAATGAGAGGCAGA